>URLP01000024.1 GCA_900548635.1 uncultured Megasphaera sp. | reverse complement strand
TACGGGTGCGGTCCGGTGGACCGCCCGCTAATGGCTTTTTTCTAAATGTTCTTTTACTGCAATTCGTATTTTTTGTTTTCCTGGTATATCATCATGAACGGCCGGTCATTTTCGTCGAACATGAGGGTCAGGTAATAGTCCGGGTATACGACGTCGGTCAAGAGATATTCGTTGCCGATGGCTTTGAGTTCATACATGAGTTTGAAGGCTGGACGCAGCTTCTTTAACGTATCACTTTTTTTCTTGGCGGCTGTAGTATAGGTCCTGCCATACCGTTGCCGTTGTAGTTTCTGGCAAAGTCTGTTCTTGGGCCAGTGTCAGGCCAGGGAGCAGACACAATCCTAGGAGCATTGTGGCAATCGGCTGATTTTTCTTCATGAAAACACCTCCGTTTCCAGAATAGCTGGGCGGAGGTGTTTTGTCAATATGGAAAGTGGAGAGGGTTCAGGTTGTGGGATTACCGTGGCGTTTCGGTAAAATCTGGTTCAAGCTGATGGCAATCATCGAGGCTACGACGACGGGCGCTTTGCCGAAGATGGTCGTCACCCAGTCCGGGAAGAGATAAAGCGATTGCGGCGCGGCTGACAATCCCATACCCATGGCGACGGCCAGGCCGATGATGGACATGTTGCGCGGCGTTGCCCCATCGGACAGGGCCAGGCGTATACCGGTCATGGCGATGGATGCGAAGACGGAGACCGTAGCCCCGCCGAGGACAGCATAGGGGATGGTCGTCAAGAGACCGGAAAATTTAGGAACTATACCGGCGATGAGGATGATGATAGCCGCTAGGGCCAGCGTAGCCCGGTTGATGACCTTCGTCGTCGTGACGATGCCGACATTCTGGCCGAAGGTCGACGTCGGCAGGAAGCCAAAGAAAGCGCCGAGGATATTCGTCGCCCCCAGTCCCAAGATGGCACCGTGCAGTTCATCTGATGTGGGCTGACGGTTCATGGCTCCGGAAGTGGTGGCCGAGAAGTCACCGATAGCCTGGATGGAGTTGATGACGAAGAGCAGGGAAATGGCGATGCAGGCAGGCGGGTCAAATTCTAAGCCAAGTGTAAGACTTGGGGCATTTCGAAATACCCGGCTGTCATGACGTTGTCGAATTGGACCATGCCCATGGCCAGGGCCAGAATATAGCCGGCTAGGATGCCGACGAGGATAGAAGCCAGGCGCAGCAGGCCTTTACTAAAGTTTGTGAAAAATGTCACAACAACGAGTGTAAACAAGGCGACGATCCAGTTCTTCCAGCTGCCGTAGGTCGGGCTGCCCACGCCGCCGGCCATGTAGTTGATGGCAATGGGATAAAGGGACAGGCCAATAGTAAAGACGACGGTCCCGGCTACGAGGGGCGGGAAAAAATGGCGAATACGGCGGATGGCTAAGCCGACTAAGATGGCGCAGCTTCCGCCGAATATCTGGGCGCCCAAAATGGCGGTTACACCGTACTCGCTGGCCAGGGTCTGCATGGTCGGTACGTAGGCGAAGCTGACGCCGAAAATGACTGGCAGACCGGCACCGAAATGGAGCCCTGTCCGGCGGCCAATAGGATAGAGTTGCAAGAAGGTGCCGATAGCCGCAGCAATCAGCGAAGCCTGGATGAGCAGAACCCGGTCGGGCTGGGACAGGCCGGCGGCACCGGCGACGATGATAGCCGGTGTGACGCAGCCGACAATCATGGCGACGACGTGTTGTAAGGCCAGGGGCAGGGCTTCAAAGAAATGAGGGATGCCATCCATGGAAAAGAGTGAGGCGCTCCGGCTGTTTGAAATAGGCATTTTTTCCACAATGATGCGCCTCCTTTAGGCTCGGTAAATGCGGGTCCCCGTTTTTCCGAGGATACCATCTTTGGCTTTCTGGAGCAGTGTTATCAGGGCTGTCCGGCCGGGACGGGATTCAGCGAATTTGACGGCGGACTGGACTTTGGGCAGCATCGAGCCGGGGGCAAATTCATTTTGTGCCATATATTGCCGGGCTTCGTCAGTGGTCATTTCCGACAGCCACTGTTCGTCCGGCTGACCAAAGTGGATGGCCACTTTTTCGACAGCTGTCAGGATGATGAGGTAATCGGCGTGGAGGTCTTCGGCCAGGCGTTCGCTGGCAAAATCCTTGTCGATGACGGCGCTGGCCCCTTTGAGGTGGTTGCCGTGACGCATGACGGGAATACCGCCGCCGCCACAGGCGATGACCAGCTGTCCCGATTCGACGAGGGTGTCGATGGCGCCGATTTCGATGATTTCCTGGGGCAGCGGCGAAGCGACGACGCGGCGCCAGCCCCGGCCGGCGTCTTCCTTGACGATGTAGCCGTATTCTTTGGCGGCGTATTCCGCCTGTTCTTTAGTCATGAAATGGCCAATCGGTTTCGACGGATTCTTGAAAGCCGGGTCTTCCGGATCGACGCGGACCTGGGTGACCATGGTGGCGACGGGAATGTCGAAGATGTCGCGGTTGTACATTTCTTCGCGCAGGGCATTTTGCAAGTCATAGCCGATGTAAGCCTGGCTCATGGCGACGCAGACCGACAACGGCGTGTTGGGCTGGTTCGGATCTTCCCGGCTCAGGGCTGCCATGGCGTGGTTGATCATGCCGACCTGCGGGCCGTTGCCGTGGGCGACGATGACTTCACAGCCTTCCTGGATGAGATCGACGATGGCCTTGGCTGTCGTCTTGACGGCCAGCATCTGTTCGTGCAGTGTATTTCCCAGGGCGTTGCCGCCGAGGGCGATGACGATACGTTTCTTTTTCTCGGTCATGATAATTCTCCTTTTATGTGTACAAAAGTTTTATAAATGATGAGTAAAACGCATGATAGGGGAATGAAAAAGGCACCGGTCCGGAGGACCGGCACCTTTGACGGTCAGGTTATTTCATTTTGCGCAGGATGCCGCGTTCTTCTAATGCTTTCAAGGTCTGAGCCGGATCCTGGCATTTGGCCAGCATAATCATGGCAGCGATGACATAGGGCTTGTAGCTGGCTTCTTTGTAGAGGGAATCGCGATAGCGGTCGAAGACGGAGGCTTCGACTTCGCCGTCTTCACAGCTGACATCGTTGATGTCGGCCGGCAGGCAATGGAGGTACATGGCTTTGCCGTCTTTTGTGGTCTTCATCAGTTCTTCTGTACAGCACCAGTCTTTGTGCTGGGCATTCTGAGCGAGGAGTTCTTGTTCCAAGGCATCGATGCCGGCCTGGTCACCTGCGGCATAGAGGTCGGTGCGTTTTTCCATGGCTGCAAAGGGGGCCCAGCTCTTCGGATAAACGACGTCGGCGTCTTTGAAGGCGTCGGCCATGTCGTGGGTGATGCGGAAGGAGCCGCCCGATTTTTCGGCATTCTTTTTGGCGACGTCGACGACGTCCGGCATGACTTCATAGCCTTCGGGATGAGCCAGGACGACGTCCATGCCCAGACGGGTCATGAGGCCGATGACGCCCTGCGGGACCGAGAGGGGCTTGCCATAGGACGGGGAGTAGGCCCAGGTCATGGCGATTTTCTTGCCTTTCAAGTTTTCCAGGCCGCCCATTTCATGGATGATATGGGCCGCGTCGGCCATACACTGGGTCGGATGGTCGATGTCGCACTGGAGGTTGACCAGGGTCGGCTTCTGTTCGAGGATGCCGTCTTTATAACCCTGGGTGACGGAGTCGACGACTTCTTTCTGATACGTATGGCCCTTGCCGATGTACATATCGTCGCGGATGCCGATGACGTCGGCCATGAAGGAAATCATGTTGGCCGTTTCGCGGACCGTTTCGCCGTGAGCAATCTGGCTCTTCTTTTCGTCCAGGTCCTGGACCTGCAGGCCGAGGAGATTGCAGGCCGAGGCGAAGGAGAAGCGCGTACGCGTCGAATTGTCGCGGAAGATGGAAATGCCTAAGCCGCTTTCAAAGATTTTGGTGGAAATATTGTGTTCCCGCATGAAACGGAGGGCATCGGCCAGGACCCAGATGGCTTCCAGTTCGTCATCGGTCTTGTCCCAGGTGAGGAAAAAGTCGTTTTCATACATATCTTTGAAGTTGAGGGCGTTTAATTTATCGATGTAGTCCTGTAATGTTTTCATAGGGCAGTCTCCTTTTAATCGTTATGGGATGTGATTATTTATCGGTGTATACAGAAGGCAGAGCGGCGTAGACGGCGGCACAGGTGACGAGGTCCTGTTTCCATGTCTTTTCGTTGGGGGCATGAGCCTGGGCTTCTGCGCCAGGGCCGAAGCCGATGACGGGGATGCCGTTGCGGCCCATGATGGAAACGCCGTTGGTCGAGAAAGTCCATTTATCCGTCAAGGGACGGGCTTTGCGCATGGCTTCCGTTTCAGCGGCACCGATACGGCTGTCGCCGAAGAGGGATGTATAAGCTTCTTCCAGGGCTTTCGTGACTTTGTGGTCTTTCGGGATGACCCAGGTCGGGAAGTAACATTCGATGGGGTAGGTCAGGCCGGTGTAGCTCGGGCGGGCATATTCGTACATGCTGACTTTGACGTCATCGCCGTATTTCTGGACACTCGGCAAGGCGCGGATTTCATCGAGGCAGCTCTGCCACGTTTCGCCAGCGGTCATGCGGCGGTCGAGGGATACGGCACAGGAGTCGGCGACGGCACAGCGGCTCGGCGAGGTGTAGAAAATCTGGGAGCACGTGACGGTGCCGCGGCCGAGGAAGTTCGCTTCTTCCCATTCGGGATTGTATTTCTTGTCGAGCATCTTGACGAGGCCTTTGATTTCCGTGCTGTTAGCGGCATCGTTTTCGTTGAGGGCGCGCACGTCCTGGAGGATGTCGGCCATCTTGTAAATGGCGTTGTCACCGCGTTCGGGTGCACTGCCGTGGCAGGAAACGCCCTGGACGTCGATGCGGATTTCCATACGGCCGCGCTGGCCGCGATAGATGCCGCCGTCTGTCGGTTCCGTAGAAACGACAAATTCCGGGCGGACCTTGTCTTCGTTGATGATATACTGCCAGCAAAGGCCGTCGCAGTCTTCTTCCTGGACCGTACCTGTAACCAGGACGGTGTACTTATCGGACAAGAGGCCCAGGTCTTTCATGATGCGGGCGCCGTAGACGGCGGATACGATGCCGCCGAGCTGGTCCGACGTGCCGCGGCCGCCGATTTCCGTTTCCGATTCAAAGCCTTCATAGGGATCGAAGTTCCAGTTGGCTTTGTTGCCGATGCCGACAGTATCGATATGGGCGTCGAAGCCGATGAGGGTCTTGCCTATGCCCATGTAGCCGAGGACGTTGCCCATGGGGTCGATTTCTACTTTATCGAAATCGAGTTTGCGCATTTCTTCGGCGATGCGGTCGATGTGTTCCTTTTCGCCGCAGCTTTCGCCGGGGAATTTGACGATGTCCCGGAGGAAGCGGGTCATATCCTGTTCATAGCCTTTAGCAGCCTCTTTGATTTTTTCGTACGGTACTGTCATGAAAATCACTCCTATATCTTAATATAATGTTTTTATTTATTTAATCCGCGCCAGACGATGTTCTTATACCGTTCCGGATCCGTATCGCCTTCGGTCGAGAAGACCAGGACCTGGGAGCGGTCATCGAGACCGAGCTCAGCGCGTATATCTTTACATTCGTCGGATAACATGATCGTAGCCAGCGTGCCGAAGGGAACGGCACCGGATTCACCGGATACGATGGGCGCATCGCCTTTGAGGGGCGCTGCCAGCATCCGCATGCCGCGGACCGTAATGGGGTCATCGGCAGCTACGAAGGTCGTGACGTGATTCTTGAGGATGTCCCAGGAAATCGTATTCGGTTCGCCACAGGCCAGGCCGGCCATGATGGTATCCAGGTCGCCACCGACGATGCGGGGCTTGCCGTCACCCGCTGCGGCGCCTTTGTACAGGCAGGCTGCGGCCGATGCTTCGACGACGATGAATTTCGGCGGGTTGTCTTTGTAGAGATTGGCGAAGTAGCCGACGACGGCACCGGCCAGGGAACCGACACCGGCTTGGACGAAGATGTGCGTCGGCCGTTCGACGCCTTGGGCTTTCAGCTGTTCGCCAGCTTCCATGGCCATCGTACCGTAGCCCTGCATGATCCACGAAGGGATTTCTTCGTAGCCGTCCCAGGCCGTATCCTGGACCATGACGCCGTGCGGTGTGGCAGCGGCTTCTTTAGCCGCCTGGCGGACGCAGTCGTCATAGTTGAGGTCGAGGATGTCGACGTCGGCGCCGAGCTTCTTGATGTTTTCCAGCCGCGTCTGAGTCGTGCCTTTCGGCATGTGGACGACGGCTTTCTGGCCCAGCTTCTGAGCCGCCCAGGCAACGCCGCGGCCGTGGTTGCCATCGGTGGCCGTGAAGAAGGTGGCCTGGCCAAATTCCTGGCGGAGTTTATCCGAAGTCAGGACTTCATAAGGCAGGTCCGATACGTCGCGGTGCGTTTCCTTGGCGATGTATTTGGCCATGGAATAGGAACCGCCCAGGACTTTGAAGGCGTTGAGGCCGAAGCGGTACGATTCGTCTTTGACGAAAATCGAACCTAAGCCTAAATACCGGGCCATCTGTGTGAGCTGAGTCAAGGGCGTTTCACTGTATTGCGGGAAGCTCTGGTGGAATGTCCGGGCCTTGGCGATTTCATTGAGGGACATAATCGGTAAATTTTTATCGTCTGATTTGGGCAGATGGTTCATAGCCCATTTCATATCTTTCTTCATCATCCGTACCTCCTGAGATAAACTGAAAAAAATATTTTAGTAAATCTAAAAGTTTTTGTATACCTAGAGTATAACATGACCTTGCAGATTTGCAATAGGAGAAAGCTAAAAATTTGTTAGGCACCTACACTTTTTTTGCAAGACATGAAAGGAAGCTGTTACATTTGGGCATAGGAAAAGGGCCGCCCTTTGGGCGGCCCCTACGATGCTAGCCACTAGCCACAAGCCACGAGCCACTAATCTCACTCTTCACTGCTGTCGATGTAGCTGTACAGGGTGTATTTGGAGATGCCGAAGTGTTTGGAGATTTTGTCGCCGGCCTTGGTGATCAGCAAAGCCCCGCGGTCGTTGAGAAACTTGATGGCTTTGATCTTGTCTTCGCGCGTCATCAGGGGGACGGGTTTGCCGACCTGTCGCGTCGATTCTTCGATGAGTTCGTTGAGGAGGTCCGTGACGTTCTGAGGAATCGGGCTGACCTGTTCTTCTTTGGAAGCGACGGAGATGAGCGGCTTGATGGCATTTTCAACCATCATCAATTCCGTAATGTCGTAGTTGATGGAGAAGATGCCGATGACTTTTTGATTTTCATTGCGGATATAGATGGTCGTCGATTTGAGGATGCGGCCGTCTTTAGTCTTGGTCAGATAACTCGTATGGTCCTGGAGTTTGTCGGGCTCGCTGCGCAGGGCATCGAGGACGGCCATGGACGGGCCATCGCCGACTTTGCGGTTGGTGACGTGGCCGTTTTCAATGGCTACAATGGAATTTTCTTTGTAATTATCGCTCAGGTCATGGATGACGACTTCACAGTTCGGGCCGAATTGGTCAGCCAGGCCTTTGGCCAAATGGCGTAAGAAGTTCAGTACAACATCA
This sequence comes from uncultured Megasphaera sp., assembly GCA_900548635.1. Lineage (GTDB taxonomy): Bacteria > Bacillota > Negativicutes > Veillonellales > Megasphaeraceae > Megasphaera. The sequence continues at coordinate 10,170 of URLP01000024.1, read as the reverse complement.
TCTAACATAGGGGCACCCCTCTCTTATAAAACAACGATTCTCTTAACTTGCGTACCGTCAAAACAGTTTATTAGCTCGCCTGCTAAAAAATTTTTAGGTACTGTTAATATATCATATTTTCGTGATAAATCAACGGTTTCAAGCCAAAAAAGGTATGTCGAAAAAACATCTTTCCCGTCGAGTTATAACAAAAAGATAATAAAAAATTTTTAGGCTAAAAAAAAAATTGACAGGTCGGTCGGAAGAAGGTACTATTAAGATAGATACGGGAATGACAAAAATATCATGAACAAAACGCAAGAACTTATAACGGATTATGGTTTATACATATGTTAGAAGGAGGTAATTCATATGTTAATCGTCGGAAATGGACACGTTATCACGCGTGATGCCAAGAATCAATATATTCCCGATGGCGCCGTAGCCATGGACGGGATGAAGATCTGCCGCGTCGGCCAGACCGCCGAAATACGCAGGGCTTTCCCCGATGCGGACTTCATCGATGCCAAAGGCGGCGTCATCATGCCGGCTTTCATCAATACTCATGAACACATTTACAGTGCCATGGCCCGGGGCCTGAATATCAACAGCTATGCGCCTAAGGGCTTCCTGGACATCCTCGACGGGTTGTGGTGGAACATCGACCGCCACTTGACCAATGACCTGACCTACCTGAGCGCCATGGAAACGTATGTCGAATGTATCAAGAACGGCGTGACGACGGTCTTTGACCATCACGCCAGCTTTGGCGAAATCAAGGACAGCCTCTTTGCCATCGGCCAAGCCGCACAGGAACTGGGCGTCCGCTCGTGCTTGTGTTACGAAGTCTCCGACCGCGATGGCCAGGATAAAGCCCGGCAGGCTGTTCTGGAAAATGAAGCCTGGATCCGCCATGCCCAGGCCGACACGACGGATATGCTCGCCGGTATGATGGGCATGCATGCCCAGTTCACGATCAGCGACGAAACGATGGCCCTGGCAGCGGAACATAAACCGGATGGTGTGGGATATCATATCCACGTCGCCGAAGGCATCGAAGATTTGCAGGATTGCCTGAAAAAGCACGGCAAGCGCATCATCGACCGCCTCTATGACTGGAATATCCTGGGCCCGAAGACGCTGCTCGGCCACTGCATCCACGTCAATCCGCATGAAATGGACCTCATCAAGGAAACGGACACGATGGTCGTCCACAATCCGGAATCGAATATGGGCAATGCCTGCGGCTGCCCGCCGACGATGGACATGGTACACCGCGGCATCCTGACCGGCTTGGGAACCGATGGCTATACGCACGACATGATCGAGTCCTATAAAGTCGCCAACATTCTCCACAAACATCACCTTTGCGACGCTACGGCCGCCTGGACGGAAGTCCCGCAGATGTTGTTCTATAACAATGCGGTCATTGCCAACCGCTATTTCAAAGCGCCCTTAGGCGTACTGGCTGAAGGGGCGGCAGCCGACGTCATCGTCATGGATTACATCGCGCCGACGCCGATGAATGAAGAAAATATCAACGGCCACATCTTGTTTGGCATGAACGGCCACGACGTCGTCACGACCATTGCCAACGGTAAAGTCCTCATGGAAAACCGCCAGCTCACCGGTGTCGACGAAGAAGCCCTGATGGCTAAGATCCGCGAAGGCGCTGCTACCCTGGCCGGACGCATTAATGGCTATTTATAAGGAGGAATCTATCATGAGCGACCGCATGACATCTATTCCCTTTGGAAAATTAATGAACTGGGTCCTGACAGAAGCGCCGACAGGGACGATTTTCGGCGTCCACCATCACGTACAAGCCGACCCGGAACGGACTTATCATATCTTTGACCGTCCTTTGGAAATGCCCTTTGGCCCGGCTGCCGGCCCGCACACCCAGCTGGCCCAGAATATCGCTGCCGGCTATGTGGCCGGTGCCCGTTTCTTCGAACTGAAGACGGTCCAGAAAATCGACGGTGAAGACCTGCCCGTCCCCAAGCCGTGCATCAAAGCCGACGATGAATGTTATAACGTCGAATGGTCGACGGAGCTGACCGTACCGAAGGCCCTGGAAGAATATATCAAGGCCTGGTTCCTGGTCCACGTCATGGCCGTCGAATACGGCTTAGGGAGTCCGGACGGGATGCAGTTCAATATGTCCGTCGGCTACGACCTGGCCGGCATCCAGACGGCGAAGATCGATTCGTTCATCGAAAATCTGAAAGATGCGTCCCATACGGCTGCCTTTGCCGACTGCAAGGCTTGGCTCCTGGCCCATCTGGACCGCTTCCAGAAGCTCCGCCGCGAAGACGTCGAAGCCATTCCGGCAGCTATCTGCAATTCTGTCACCGTCTCGACCATGCATGGCTGTCCGCCCGATGAAATCGAACGGATTGCCCGCTATTTACTGAAAGAAAAACACCTCAATACTTTCGTCAAATGCAATCCGACCTTATTGGGGTATGACTTCGTCCGCCACTGCATGGATGACCTTGGCTACGGCCATATGGTCTTTGACGACAGCCATTTCAAGGCCGACTTGCAGTATGAAGACGCCGTGCCCATGCTCAAGCGCCTACAGGAAGCCGGTCGGGCGGAAGGCCTGGTATTTGGCGTAAAATTGACCAATACCTTCCCCGTCGACATTACGCGCCATGAATTGCCGGGGACGGAAATGTATATGTCCGGCAAGCCCCTGTTCTTCCTGGCCATGAACGTGGCAAAGAAACTGAGCGAAGCCTTTGGCGGGACCCTGCCGATTTCCTATAGCGGCGGTGCCGATGCCCACAATATCGGCGATATCGTCCAGACTGGTATCTGGCCGGTCACGGTGGCAACGACGCTGCTCAAACCGGGCGGCTATGAACGCTTTGCCCAGCTGGCCCAGTGTTTTGAAGGAAAGATGGGTCAGTCGTTTACTCGTGTAAACGTCGATGCCCTGGATGCCTTATTGACCAAGGCGAAAGGCGATGCCCACTATGCCCGCCTGGATCCCAAGGCCCAGCAGCGCAAGAACGACCAGGCTCTGCCCATGATGGACTGCTTCATGGCTCCGTGCAGCCAGACCTGCCCCATCCATCAGGATATCCCGGCTTATATGGACCTCGTCGCAGCCGGGAAATATGACCAGGCGCTGCAGATTATCCTGGAAAAGAACCCCCTGCCCTTTACGACGGGGACCGTCTGCTACCATACCTGCATGAACAGCTGCACGCGCAATTTCTGCGATGACCCTGTCGAAATCCGGCGCAATAAACTGATTGCCGCTGAAAAAGGCTATGCCGATGTCATGACGGCCTTGCAGGCTGCGCCGTCTAATGGAAAGAAAGCCGCCGTCATCGGTGCCGGTCCTGCCGGCCTGTCGGCTGCATATTTCCTGGCCCGCGGCGGTTTCGATGTGACCGTCTTCGATAAGAACGATGAACCGGGCGGCCTGGTGCGGACCTTCTTATGTGAAAAGAAAGGCCAGATTTCGCCGGAAGCCATCGACCGCGATGTGGCCCTTATTGAAAAGATGGGCGTCCACCTCGTCGTCGGCAAGGCGATTGCCTCTCTCGATGAACTTCAGGGGTATGACGTCATCCTGGCAGCCTGCGGCGTCAAAGGGAAAATCGGTGATACTCCGGCCAGTGCCATCGACGGGCTGACGATCATCGGCGACGGCCATTACGGCAAGACTACGTCTGTCGTCGAATGTATCGCCGACGGCCAAAAGGCGGCGGAAGCCATTTTGGGACAGCTGACCAGTGTCAATACCCTAATTCCAGCCGATGTAAACAACGTTTACTCTCGCCGGGGCCTCCTGGAAGCGGCGCCGGAAACAGGTTGTGACGGCCGCTGCCTCCATTGCGACAGCGTCTGTGAAGCCTGTGTGGAAGTCTGCCCGAACCGGGCCAATGTGGCTATTGCCGTACCGGGCCATATGCAGGCCCAGATCCTCCATGTCGACTATATGTGCAATGAATGTGGCAACTGCCGGACTTTCTGTCCCTGGGGCGGTGCGCCGTATAAAGATAAATTCACCCTCTTTGCCAACGAAGAGGACCTGGAACACAGTGATAATCAGGGCTTTGTTGTCATCGACAAGGTCAGCGGCTTCTGCAAGGTCCGCCTGGATGGGGAAATCCGGTCGACGACCTTAGGGACGGCTGATGAAGCCATCCCAGAAGATATCCGGACCTTTATGGAAACGGTCTGCCGCGATTACGGCTATTTGCTGATTGAATAGAGAAAGAAGGGGAAACCATGGATTACGTCATCAAAAACGGGACGGTCTGCCTGGAAGGGGAACATTTCCGGGCTGACGTCACCGTCAGGGAGGGAAAGATCCAGGCCCTGGGAAAGGCTGTCCACAATGGCCATGAAACAGTCATCGACGCTGATGGTCTCTATGTCTGCCCTGGCGGCATCGATGCTCATACCCATATGGCCTTGCAGCAATCGCCGAAGTATCGCGCCTGTGATGACTTTTACAGCGGCGGCGTTGCGGCGGCCTGCGGCGGCACGACGACCATCCTGGACCATATGGCCTTTGGGCCGGCCGGCTGTTCCCTGCGCTATCCTTTTGAACAGTATAAAAAATTGGCGGCACCCTGTCCGGTCGACTATAGCTTCCATGGCGTCATCCAGCACGTCGATGATCAGGTCCTGCGAGAATTGGGCCAGCTCATCGACGAAGGGTTTCCCAGCTTCAAGGCCTATACGACGTATGGCTATCCTGTCGGTGAAAGAGAATTGATGCAGCTCCTGCCGGTCATCAAGAAGCATGGCGGACTGCTTACGGTCCATGCCGAAAGCGACGGCATTACCAACGCCCTGCGGGATTCCCTGGGGCCACAGGATTTGGAGCCTATCGGACAGGCCAGGACGCGGCCTAACGCAGCCGAAGCCTCAGCCGTTGCCAATGTCCTGGCAGCGGCCCGGGCTTGCGGCGATGCACCGGTCTATATCGTCCACACGTCGGCCCATGAGAGCCTGGACCAGATACGCCTGGCCCGGCGCCAGGGGCAGCGCCATATTTACAGTGAAACGTGTCCGCAATACTTAGTGTTGACAGAAGATAAATTCCGCCAGGGCGGCCCCCTGGAAGGCATCAAATATATGCTGGCACCGCCGCTGCGGAAAGAAGAAGACAACCGGGCCTTATGGCAGGCCCTGGCAGAGGGGACCGTACAGACGGTGGCGACGGACCACTGTCCCTTTACGATAGCTGAAAAACAGGAGAATGTCAGTGATTTCCGCCAGTGTCCCGGCGGTGTATCCGGCGTCGAAGAACGGATGCCCTTGTTGTTCAGCGAAGGCGTCCTGAAAGGGAGGCTGACCCTGGAACGGTTCGTCCAAGTCACCAGTGCCAATGTGGCGAAACTTTTTGGTCTGTACCCGCGCAAAGGGACGCTGCTGCCCGGCAGCGATGCCGACCTCGTCCTCATCGACCCGAAAGGTGAACGGACCTTTGCCAAAGAGAACCTGCACACGACCTGCGGCTATTCGCCATATGAAGGCATGACCGTCCGGGCAATGATCCGGCTGACTATGCTTCGCGGTGAAATCATTGCAAAAGACAACCAATTCTGTGGAAAACGCGGCTATGGAACCCTGTTGCATCGGTCCGCGATGAAAGATAATCTTGATCATTAGGAAGGTGGCATTATGAGTGAATTATGTAAACTATGGGTAAACAACCGTGAAATAGAGGCCGATGGGGACCGGAAACTCATCGACGTCCTGCGCAACGACCTGCGCCTGAAATCCGTCAAGGATGGTTGCAGTGAAGGGGCTTGCGGGACTTGTACCGTCGTCATCGACGGCAAGGCGACCAAGACCTGTGTCCAGAAGGTCAGCCGCATGGCTGGTAAACACGTGTTGACTGTCGAAGGCCTGTCCCAGCGGGAAAAGGATGTCTTCGTCTATGCTTTTGGCGAAGCCGGCGCCGTCCAGTGCGGCTTCTGCATCCCCGGCATGGTCATGTGCGGCAAGGCCCTCATCGACGCCAACCCATCGCCGTCGCGGCTGGAAATCGCCGCGGCTATCCGCAACAATATTTGTCGCTGTACGGGTTATAAGAAAATTATCGACGCCATCGCTATGGCTGCGGACTTGCTGCGCACAGGCCAGGCAATCCCGGTCCGCGGCGGCTACCGCGGTGTCGGCGATCCTTGCCAGCGCATCAATGTCAAAGCCAAGGTCCTGGGTATCGGCAAGTATACGGATGACCTGGATGCCGTCGATTTGCCCGGTATGTGTTATGGCAGTGCCGTCCGCAGCGCCTATCCGCGGGCTGTCGTCAAGGCCATCCATGCGGAAAAGGCCAAGGCCCTGCCCGGTGTCGTCTGTGTCCTGACGGCCGATGACATCCCGGGTTCCGTCAAGGTCGGCCATTTGAAGACCGATTGGGATACGCTCATTCCCGTCGGCTCGACGACGCACTTCTTAGGCGATGCTATCGCCCTGGTGGCTGCGGAAACGCCGGAAATCCTGGAACAGGCCAAGAAACTCGTCGACATCGAATATGAAGAACTGCCGGCCCTGACCTGTGCCGCCGACGCTTTGAAAGAAGGGGCTCCGCTGGTCCATCCGTCGGCCGGTACGAATATCCTGGCCCATGAACACCTGGTCCGCGGCGATGCCGACGCTGTCATTGCGGCCTCGAAATATAAAGTGACGCATCACTTTGAGACGCCGTGGACGGAACACGCCTTCCTGGAACCGGAATGTGCCGTCGCCATGCCTTTTGATGACGGCGTTTTCATCTATTCGTCGGATCAGGGCATTTACGATACGCGCCGGGAAACGGCCCTTATGCTGGGCCTGCCGGAAGATAAAGTCATCGTCGAAAACTGCTTCGTCGGCGGCGGATTCGGTGGCCGGGAAGACGTAACGGTCCAGCATTTGGCAGCTCTCGTCGCCTATGTATGTAAACGGATATGTAAAGTGAAGTTGACACGTCAGGAAAGCATCCTCATCCATCCGAAACGCCATCAGTTCAGTATGGACCTGACGACGGCGTGTGACGAAAAGGGGAAACTGACGGCCATGAAGCTCGTCGCCGTCACGGACAACGGTGCTTACGCCTCTCTGGGCGGTCCGGTCCTCCAGCGCGCCTGCACTCATGCGGCAGGTCCCTACAATTACCAGACCATCGACATTGACGGCACAGCCGTTTACACCAACAATCCGCCGGCCGGGGCTTTTCGCGGCTTCGGCGTCACGCAGACCCTCTTTGCGACGGAATTAAACTTAAATAAACTGGCGGAACTCGTCGGCATCGACCCCTGGGAAATCCGCTACCGCAATGCCATCCGGCCGGGCCAGGTTTTGCCAAATGGGCAGATTGCCGACCCATCGACGGGGTTAGCCGAAACACTGGACGCCGTCAAAGATGTATATTATCACAGCGGTCCCTATGTCGGCATCGCCTGTGCCCTGAAGAACTCCGGCGTCGGCGTCGGTCTGCCCGACTATGGCCGCTGCCGCCTGGTCGTCAAAGAGAATATGGTCCATATTTACTCGTCGGCGTCCTGCATCGGGCAAGGCGTCGGTACCGTTTTAGTTCAGATTGTATCTCAGGCGGCCGGCCTTCCCATTGAAGATATCAAATGGCATATGCCAAATACGGCGACGGCTCCCGATGCCGGCACGACGTCGGGATCGCGGCAGACGACACTGACCGGGGAAGCTGCCCGACGGGCGGCTGTCCAGCTGCGGCGCGACCTCTTTGCCGCCAAGGGTCTGCCTTACGAAGAAACGAGTCATGCCAGTGATTACCTGGAAGGCGTAACGGTAGAAAAAGAATCGCCGGCGACGGCAGCCGTCCGCTTCAACCGGAGCGACCTGGATGTCCTCAACGGCCGGGAATACGTCGGCGAATACCTGGGCAAGACCGACAAGATGGGTGCTGACGTCCCCCATCCCGTATCACATGTCGCCTACGGCTACGCCACCCACGTCTGCATCCTCAACGAAGACGGGACCATTCGCAAGATGGTCGCTGCTCACGACGTGGGCCGCGTCGTCAACCGTAAGAGCCTGGAAGGCCAGATTGAAGGTGGCACCATCATGGGTTGCGGCTATGCCCTGACGGAACAATATCCCTTGAATCACGGCAAACCGATGGCGAAATTTGGGACCCTGGGCCTGTTCCGGGCCGATAAAGCCCCGGATGTCGAAGCCATCGCCATCGAAAAAAAGGCGTCGACGTAGCCTACGGCGCCATCGGCGTCGGTGAAATCACGTCCATCCCTACCGCTCCGGCCGTAGCCGGGGCCTACTACAAATGGAACGGCCAGTTCCAGACGACATTGCCCTTAGAAGGGACGCCGTATAGCCGGAAAAAGAAATGAAAGCTGTCTTTTGTATAGGCAGTTGTACTATAATAGAGATGTTTGATGTTTGATGTTTGATGTTTGATGTGGAAAGGTGGTCTTATGAGAGAGAAACTGGTCATTATCCGCGGCGCCGGGGATCTGGCGACGGGCGTGGCCCAGTCTTTGTATGAGGCTGGGTTCCGCCTGCTGTTGCTGGAAGTGGAGCGGCCGTCGGCTATCCGGCGTCAGGTAGCGCTCTGTGAAGCCGTCTACGATGGTACGGCTACAGTCGAGAATCTGACGTGCCGTTGCTGTCAGTCGCTGGCTGAGGTCCAGGCCGTGTGGGAGGCTGATGACATTCCCCTCATCGTGGATCCTTCGGGGACATCGATTGCGACTTTAAAGCCTTGGGCCGTCGTCGACGCCATCCTGGCTAAGAAGAATCTCGGGACGAGTCGTCAAATGGCTCCTCATACGGTTGCCTTAGGCCCGGGGTTCACGGCTGGTGTCGATGTCGATGCCGTCATTGAAACGAAACGGGGCCATCAACTGGGACGCATCCTCTGGCAGGGAGCGGCTATTGCCAATACGGGTATACCCGGATTGATTGCCGGCTACGGCAAGGAACGCGTCATTCACAGTCCCCAGGCTGGTTTCGTGTACGGCCTGGTCCACATCGGCGATAAAGTAAAAAAAGCCCAGCCTATGGCTGTCCTGACAAAAGACACAATTCCTGTTGGGACTACGGTAACGGAGACGATGGGAATCGCTGTCCCGGCGTCGCTGACGGGGTTTGTCCGAGGTTTGATACGCGACGGTTATTACGTGCCCCAGGGCTTCAAGATGGCCGACATCGACCCGCGGGATGATGAACGGGATAATTGTTTCACTATTTCTGACAAAGCCCGCAGCCTCGGCGGCGCCGTCCTGACGGCCCTGCTCTGGATGGGCCATGAAGAACTGTTTTAACGAAAGTCAGAGGGGGATTTTGCTGTGGAAATGAAAGAGGAAAATCTGCATTTTTCGTCGTGCCGGCCTTTGCCGTATATCGACTATTATCAGGGCACGGCAGCGAAGGAACAGGCCATTGCCGTCGAAGTGACGACGCCTGTCTGCCTCGACGGGAAAAGGGTGGGGACCCTCGTCTCATCGCCGGAAGACCTGGAAGCCCTGGCCGTAGGCTACTGCCTGGCTGAAGGGAAAATCCCGGCCGGCCGCAGGGTAGCGTCTGTGTCCCTGCACGATGGTGCGGTCTGGGTGACGACAGCGGCAGGAGCGCCTTTCCAATCGGCAGATACGCCCTTTGTTCCGCTTACGGCAAAGCAGCTCTGCTCTTACGGCAGTCTGCTGGATAGCCTCTCGACGGCGCACCATGCGTCGCACGGCGTCCATGAAGGAGCCCTGGTCCAGGGCGATAAGGTCCTCGTCTATACGGAAGACATCGGCCGCCACAATGTCCTCGACCGCCTGCGGGGCTTCGTCGAAATGGAGCAGATTGACGTCAGCCAGGCCGTCCTCGTCTTCAGCGGCCGCGTTCCGCAATCAGTCATCGAAAAAGTCCATGGCCTGGGAGTCCGCTTCCTGGCTTCACGAGCCTTGCCGACGAGTCTGGGCGTGTCCCTGGCGAAGCAGTACGAGATTACCCTGGCCTGTGGCTTGCGGCCGGATTCATTTAAGGTTTTCGCCCATAAGGAACGAATCGTGATGTAGGATAAGGGGGGCGCTAGGGACTAGCTTGCGAAACGGGCTTGCCGCCGCATCGACGCCATTTCGGACTCAGATGGCGCTGCGCGCCTTTAGACTCAAATTGACAATGCCGCTTCGGGGGATCCTCAGCGCATAGCGGGCGCCCCACGCGGTCGCCCCTACGTATCGCAAACAG
>URLP01000023.1 GCA_900548635.1 uncultured Megasphaera sp. | reverse complement strand
GTCGAGACGCCGCCTCCGAACCTGGTCGTCAAGATGAACAACATCGAAATCACGGCGAAGGACATCTACTGTTCGCGGTACCTGCTGCCGAACTATACCCGACACGTCGCCGGGGAAACCAGTTACCGGGCCGGCGGCTCCGGGGATGCGCAGTATGAGAGCCATAACCATCCTGTCGACAATGATGAAACCTGGACCGATACCCTGAAGCCGGGGACGCTCGTCCTGCTCATCCCGATTTACGGCCAGGATGAGCAGCTTTACTGGCTGGCAGACAGCGGGGTGAAATTATGAGTGTAGAATATCCCTTTACCGGCACTGTTACGGCCAATACTTATACGTCGGATTTGCCGACGCCGAAGGAATACGCCTGGGACTTCGAGAAAGACTGCTTCCTCTACGATGCGGACGGCAGACTCAAGATTGTCGAAGGCGACGAGGCGATAAAGATATGGATCTACAAGGCCCTGAGCACGGAACGCTTCCGTTATCTGGCCTACAGCTGGCAGTACGGCATCGAACTGCGCCCGTTCATCGGCAAGGTCATGGGCGTGCAGCAGCGCTACAGTGAAATTAAACGTGTCATCGTCGAATGTCTGATGGTCAATCCATACATCAAGAGCATCGATACCATCGACATCCAGCACGAAGGCGACACGGTCGATATATCCATTACACTGACGACGATTTATGGGGAGGTGAGCGTCGATGTATGAAGCTCGTGAACAAAGTGATATCTTGACGGAACTGCAGCAGAACGTCGGGAGCAATGCGTCGAGTTACGAGGGGACGTTCACATACGACGTCCTGGCATCGAACAGCATCGAATTCTCAAAAGAAGAAGTTGAGCTGGAACAGGCTTATAAGGCATCCTTTGCCCGCTCCAGCTGGGGCGAATATCTTGAAATGCGGGCCGAGGAACACGGCATCTTCCGGAAGAACGCCATCAAGGCCATCGGCAAGGTGACGGTCAGCGGCAACGGCACCGTCCCGCTCGGCAGCATTTTCCAGACGGAGACAGGCATCTCTTTCAATACGACGAAGGCAGTGACCATCTCCAAATCAGGGGACATCCCTGTTGAATGTACGACGGCCGGCACAGTGGGCAATGTGGCAGCGAAGACAATCACAAAGATACCGATGTCTATTCCGGGCATCAGTAGCGTGATGAACGCCGAAGCCATGCACGACGGCTTCAATGAAGAAGACGATGATTCCCTGTTCAACCGCCTGCTCTTCAAAGTACGCCAGCCAGCTACGTCGGGCAATAGGAATGAATACCTGCAGTGGGCCACCTCCGTGGCAGGCGTCGGCAAGGCCGTCATCAAGCCGCTCTGGAACGGCAACGGCACGGTTAAGGTACTGATTACGGATACAAACGGGGACCCCGCATCGAGCAACCTGCAGAGCAAGGTAGCAGCGTACATCGAAAGCGTCCGGCCCATCGGGGCGACGGTCACAGTGGCAGCGCCGAACATCTTCACCGTCAAAGTGGCCATCAAGCCGCTCGACAGCAAAGGTGCTAACGCGACGGCCATTCAGACCGTCATCAACGATTATTTCAGCTCGCACCAGTTCGATAATATCCGCATTACCTGCGCCATGATTGGGAAGATGATACTTGAAAACTCGGCCTGCGGCGTCAAAGACTATGAATCACTGACCATCAATGGCAGCACCACCATGGTCACGGTGACGGATGATCAGGTTGCGCGCTGTACTGAGGTGACGCTTGATGGCTAAGTTCAATTTCCTGCGGGTCATCCCCGTAGACCTGAAACGATACCTGCCGCAGTTCCTAGAGCACGACCCGACCTTTGCAGCGACCCTGGAAAGCCTGTCGAAGGAACACGAGAAACAGCGGCTGACCCTGATGGACATCACCAAACAGCTCTTCGTCAAGACCGCCACCTGGGGGCTCTCTGACTGGGAAGAATTTGTCGGATTGGAGCATGAATCAGCGGATACCTTACAGACCAGGCGTCAAAAAATACTGCGTAAATTGCAAGGTAGCCAGACAGTAACATTAGAATTTCTTACGAAACTGGTCAATCTCTACGTAGCCGACGGTCAGGCCGTCGTTATCGGTCACCCGGAAACGTACAGTATAGAGATATTGCACCACGGCGGGCAGGTCCTGGACTACGATGATTTGGAAGATGCCATCAATACGTATATTCCGGCTCATATCGGTCATACACTGCTGACGTATACCAAAGGCAGGCTTGCCGTTTACGCTGCCGGCATTGTCCGGAACTGTCAGACCATGCGTATCGGGATGACAATGCAGCCGAATAATAAGATATCACCAACAACGCTGTATGCAGCGGGGGCCGTCATCCATCAGTACCACAAACAGACTATACAAGCAGGAGGTTAAAACATGGCACAATTTCCAACATTGACGTTTACAGAAGCAGGACTGAAGATGCTCATCCAGGCACAGAACGGTCATACGCTAAAATTTACGAAAGGGAAGCTTGGCAGTGGCGTCATCACAGACAGTGATAATATTTTAAAATTTACGGATCTGAAAACGCCTAAAATGATATTGCCCATTACGAAGGTAGATGACAGCAATAAAGAACTGTTGGTGCTTACATTTGATACGGGCAATACATCTCTTGCAGAGGGATTCATCAGCCGTGAATTGGGCGTGTTTGCTCAATTAGATAACGGTACAGAAACGCTATACGCTTATTCGAATGCCGGTAATAATTATGACTATATGCCTAACAAGGATACGCCTGTATCGCAGAGCAGGCTGGAAGTTGAAATCGTATGCAGTACATCGGCTAATGTACAAATCGTCATCGACAAATCCATCGTGTATACAACACGGGAGGATGTAGATGAGATGATCGCAGAGCACAATGCGTCTGATACCGCTCACAGCGACCGTCTGTACGTGTCTAAATCGGCTGATAAGCCGGCCAGTATGGCCGACACCGGCATGTGGGTAGAAATCATCGAGTAGCGAGGTGATACAATGCTGAAAATCAGAGGCATGGACATCTACTACGTACGCGGCGACGATGACAGTTTTACTATCCAACCGGTGCAGGCGGACGGAACTCCCATCACGGGATATACCGGCGTCTTCTCTGTCAAACGTACCTATGACGATACCGACTACATCCTGCAATGTCCGATGGACGGGTCCGTCGTAGATCTGACGCACGAAAAAACACAGAAGCTTGCCTATGGTGATTATGTATGGGATGTACAGCTGACATTAGCCGATGGGGCGCATCAGACAATAGGCCCGGGCAAGTTCCATATGCTGCCGGACGTCACGACGACGTAGGAGGTGGCATCATGGATAAACTACAGGCTGTGCTTACAGCACGGTCACCTGCACTGTCTGCCCGTCTGAGCGCTGGGAATAACCTAACCGTAGGCATAGGCATGGCCGGGACTAAAGGGGCTGTCTATACGCCACACATCACGGATGACGGCATATTATCTTGGACCAATGACAGCGGCCGGGATAATCCAGCCCCGGTGGATATAAAAGGCCCGAAGGGAGATACTGGGCCACAGGGGCCAGTCGGCCCACAGGGACCGGCGGGAAAGGATGCACTGGCAGATACGATACTGAACATGGATATTGATGCGATTTTTTAGGAGGAAACTATGGCAACGAAATTCTTAGATCTCGAGGGCTTGAAATATTTTAAAAATAAAATGGATGCGGCGAACGATGAGAAATATGTACCCCAGGGCATTACCATCAACGGCGTAGCTTTCGATGGCTCTACCAATATCACAATCCATGCAACGGATAGCACAGCACGTATCGCTACAGCACTCATCGGTACGGCAAACGGCGTTGCCCCGCTCGGATCTGACGGCAAAATCCCGACGCAGTATATACCAGGTGACATTGGACAGGCGGTTGAAGGCTATTACAGCGGCGGAAAATTTTACAAAGAAGCAGCTCACACAACAGAAATCACCGGAGCAGAAAACACATTATATCTGGATATCGGTGGTACGGATAAGGACGTATACAGATGGACTGGAACCGCCTATGTCCTGCTCAACGATGCTGTCAGCACCGCGGACAAAGCCGTCCGGGATGGCGACGGCAACACCATTACGACGACCTACGTCAAAGTCGTAAGCGGCAAAGGACTCAGCACAAACGACTATACGACAGCTGAAAAAAATAAGCTGGCCGGGTTCTACAACTACACGCTTCCCGCTGCTACATCCAGCACTTTAGGGGGGGTGAAAATTGGAAGCAACATCACTGTGTCGTCCGGCGTCGTCTCGCTGACGTCAGCTAATGTCACAGCAGCCCTCGGATACACGCCCTATAATGCTGCCAAGGTCGTCACCTACTCGGCACTGAGCCAGACTGAAATTGATACGTGCTTTGCTTAGGCGGTGAGCGTAATGGCTACTAAATTTTTAGATGCGGCCGGGCTGAAATATGCAGTCAGTAAAATTAAGACATTGATTGCGGCAAAACAGGATAAATTGACATTCGACAGCAAGCCGACATCCGGCAGTACGAACCCCGTCACCAGCGGCGGCGTATACGATGCGATTAATAACGGCATCACAATCAGCGTGGAACCGTCTGCCGGGTCCAGCACATGGATAGAAGTGCCGACTGAAGATTTATACATCGGCGGAACGGAGCCGACCGACAAGAACACAATCTGGCTTGAAGTAAGCGAATAGAGCGAATAGGAGGATAACAACATGAGCATTTTAAAAGGAATCTTGCATCACTGGAATAAAACGACACAATCGTATGATACCATTCATCCGGAAACCGAATCCGCACAAATTACGGACTGGAGTCAGGGACTCGTCAATACACTTTCAAGCACGGCGCTCTCCGGACTCGTCAATACACTGACATCGGATAGCCTGCTTGCTACGATGATAAAAAAAGTTTTAGAAGCGACCGGGGTCAAGTATAGCCTGGGCCAAAATGGATATGTATGTTTCGGTAGCCTGGTCGGCGGCCTAATTATACAGTGGGCAACTGAAAATAAAAAACTGGGTAATGACGAAGGCGCATATGTTATGCTACCAATAGCCTTCCCTACTAAGTGCATTACTGCGCTACTGAGTGACACATATGGACGGTTATCAAATAGTAGTGCTATGGCAAATCAGACAGAAGGGGCGAAAGTAAATGCTGTAACTATAAATAGTGTGCAAATCATAAACTATTGGTCCGGAGGCTTAGATAGTGCTGTGACTGTTTTAGCAATAGGCTATTAGACGTACTTTAGCATCAACAAGCAGAACCGTCGGCGTTCATTACGTCATAATCGGCAAAGCGATTTAATATGTTATCCTCTACAAAAAACAATGACATATCATGTTGACGGCGCATTACATCAAACGAATGCAATCATAACCATTAGGATTTTTCATTTTCACCACAACCTTTTTATTTTTTAGATTATAAGGAGCGATGCATAATGGCAAGTACCACAACTAATGTTGATTACTATGCCGCTGGGTTTGACTCAGCGGGTAGACGCGTGTGCAGTTTGATTTGTGATTTCAACCCTAATAGCAGTAAAAATGCTGACAAAATAACTGAGCTTCTGAATAAAGTCAAAGAAATATCAGAAGATGTTGCTGTTGCTGAAATCATCACCGCGGATTATTTCAATGAATACATGAACGGGAAAGTACGCGGATCTGACGGAGCACCGATTGATTATATTCCGCCTGAACCCACGGAGACCGAAAAGAAAACGGCAACAATCAGCGCCATCAAAGCGAAATACAATGAACGGCTCGACGCTATGGTCGTAGCCCGCGTCAAAGCGGCTATGCTGGGTGCTGATACCTCGAAAATTGACAGCCAGTATAAAAACACACTTGCCAATATGGCGGCTGAAATTAAAAACGCATAAAAGGGGGGATAAATCATGGAATTTTGCGAATTCTGCGGAAACATTTTGAGTGATGATGGGCGCTGCCCTTGGGCGGAGTGTCCTCATAATGCTATCCTGGACGTTATGGCCGCCGCCGAAGCCGCTGACAAGCAGACTACAACAACTGAGACAACCACGCAGAACGGGGGCACGTAATTGGAATCAATCATAACTTTTTTTCGCGAGATGGTCCCCGGCGGGGGCACTATGGGATGGGGAGCCATAGTGTCATGTGTTGGTACGGCGTTTTCGTATCTCATCGGCTGGAATGACGTAATTGAAGCGTTGCTGGTAGCCATGGCCATCGACTACGTGACGGGAATCTTGGCAGCCTATATTAACCCTAATTTGGCATTGAATAGTCAAAAAGGCTTTAAGGGAATCTGCAAAAAAATCGTCATTCTGCTACTAGTAGCACTAGCTCACGAGCTGGACCGTGCCACGGGCCAGCCGGCTGTACAATCATTGGTGGTATGGTTCTTCTTAGGTAATGAAGGGCTGTCAATCGTGGAAAATGCAGCGAAAGCGGGATTACCCATCCCGGGGAAATTAAGAGCAACCTTAGAGCAATTAACAGATAAAAATGAAAGGACGGTACAGAAATGAAGGTATTTATCAATCCCGGCCATGATATTAAGTATGATAGTGGTGCGGTGCATTATGACACGAATGGAAATGTAGATTTACGCGAATGTGATGTAGCACTGAAAATCGGTACTGCTGTGCAAAAATATCTTGAAGTGGCTGGCTGTGAATGCTATTTAATGCAAAGCGACAATTTAGCACCTACGCCGGCAGGACGCAGCGACTACGATGATCGTCAGGGCACGACGGTTACTGAAACTGCCAATGATTGGGGGGCTGATATTTTTATCAGTATCCACTGTAATGCCGCTTCGGGCACGGCTCGCGGCACAGAAACGGAATGCTATAGCAGGATGAGTAACGGTGGCAATTTAGCGCAGTGCATCCAATCGCAACTTATTGACGGCATCGATACTGTCGATAGAGGCGTAAAAGAAATGCCGGAGTTGCTGGTACTACGGTATACAGATATGCCTGCCGTCTTAGTCGAAACGGCTTTTATCGACAATGATGACGATATGTTGTTGTTAGTAGAGCATTGGGACGACATTGCACGGGCTATTGCTAGGGGCGTAACAGATTACGAACAATCTAATAATTAAAACTATTATATTGTATTTATGGAGGTAAGACCTATGAGTAAATGGACAGAAGTACGTGATGGTTTTGTTTCTGCTTTAGACGTTAATGATGTCGTGGATGCGGCAAAAAATCAGATGGTAGCCAGCTTAGCCGGAGAAGGCATGGAAGCGATTGAAGCGGTAGCGGATAAATTTGTACAGCAAGTACAGGCGCAGGCCGCGTCCGAAACTGGCTGGAATGCGATTCGTGATAAATTCGTGTTACCTTTGCTTATTAACGGGACTATTTGGGCCATTAAATTTGTGATGAGCAAGAGCACGAGTAACGAACAGAAAACCGCATAGAGTCTAAATGAAAAAGCCAGCAACACTAGGAAAATACTAGAGTTGCTGGCATATTTTTTATTTCAATCAGTCGAAAACGATTGACAATACAGCGAAAAAGATGTATAATATATTCAGGAGGTGAGAGATATGACAGGTATAGAAAATGCCCTTCAGGACTTGGCAAATGTAGTTACTATCTTGGTAGGATTCGCTACAATATACCAAATCGTAAAGGGCAAATAACCACTGGGGAGTGGAGCGAAAGCTCTACTCCTTACATACCTATCATAGCACAATGGACAAAAAAATTCTACAAGCACTGATTGCCATTTTAGCAGTATTGAGTTGGATTCGGGTTTACTTTTCACAGGATGCCTTGTCAATAGCAGCATCCATAATTATCACGGTAGCCTTGATTTGTATGATCATAAAAAAGAGGTGATACGATGAACGCATTAGATGACATTATGACCGCGAAAGAAGCGGCTGAACGCTGGGGACTGGCCCCCATTACTGTTAGGCAAGCCTGCACGGGATATAAAAAGGCCCCGCCTAGATTTACAGATGCAGAAGCCAGAAAATCGGCTGGGACTTGGCTTGTAACGCACGCAGGGATGGAACGGCTTTTCGGGCCGGAGCCACAAAAGTAATATTTTTAGTTACATCTAAAACGAAAAAGAAAAATAAGAAAGCGACGCCCCTTCCATTGTGAGTGGACGCCGCTTTTCTGTATCACATCAGCCTGTCGTCAAAAATTCGTCAAAAAAAAGAAATGAAACTACGTAAAAATAAGTGAATCATTTTATACTAGAAATGCCAAAACTAGCTATTTTTTCTAAATTTACGTGAAATGGTTGCAAAACAGGCGCAAATCACAGTATAATAAAGCATTGAAGTAAAACAAATCAAATTCGTAAGGGGGTTCGAACTTTGCGAAGCATGACTGGGTTCGGCAGCGGCACCGGCAATGACGGGAAGCTTTCTGTTACGTTGGAGATGCGCGCTGTGAACCAACGTTTTTTGGAATTGAATATACGCATGCCGCATGCTTATCTGGCATTGGAAGACCGCCTGCGCAGCGGTATCAAGTCCGTGCTTAAGCGCGGCAAAGTTGACGTTTTCGTGACTGTACAGGATTTAGATCCGGCGGCGCCGGAGGTCCGCGTCGACAATGCAGCCCTTGGCGCTGCGCGGGACGCGCTTCAAGCCGTGAATGACCGCTTCTTTGGCGGCAAGACTGTGACCCTTGGCGACGTCACGGCGCTGACGAAAGACTGGTTCGTCCAGACGCCGCCGGCTATCGATGCCGATGCCAGCTGGCCGCCTTTTGAAGCAGCTTTACAGATGGCACTCGACAACATGGTCGCCATGCGCGAACGGGAAGGGGCTAACATCAGCCGCGATTTGCTGGCTCGTGCAGACAAGATGGCAGGCCTCGTCGAGACGATTGTCGGCCGTAAGAAAATCATCGTCCAATCTTACCAGGAACGGCTGGAAAAGAAAATCCGGTCCCTTATGGACAAGGTAGATGCGGCTGTGCCCGATGAGGACCGGCTTCTCGAGGAAGTCGCCGTCTATTCGGATAAGGTTGATTTCACGGAAGAAGTTGTCCGCTTCCGCAGTCATTTGAATCAGCTCCACAGCATGCTTTCAAGCGATGGCGAAGTTGGGCGCAAACTCGATTTCCTCATCCAGGAAATGAACCGCGAAGCGAATACCATGGGCTCCAAAGCGAACGACCTGACGGTCACAGAAGCGGTTTTGCAGCTGAAGAATGAAATTGAAAAGATACGCGAACAGGTGCAGAATATCGAATGATGAATTTTAATTTATTGAATATCGGCTTCGGCAATGTCGTCATGGGTGATAAAGTCGTCGCGATTATTGCTCCTGAATCGGCGCCAATCAAACGCCTCGTCCAGGACGCCCGCGACGGCGGGACGCTCATCGATGCGACTTTTGGCCGCAAAACGCGCTCCGTCCTGGTCATGGATAACGGCTGGGTCGTCCTTTCGGCCCTGCAGCCGGAGACGATTTCCCACCGCATCATCCCTGTCGGTGACGATTTTGATGACACTGAAGCACCAGGAGAAGAAGAAAAGGAGTAATATTATGAATGATTCCGGATTGCTCATCGTTGTATCCGGCCCGTCCGGAGCCGGGAAGGGGACGATTTGTTCGGCCCTGCGCGAACAGTTCCCGAATATCCAGTATTCGATTTCCATGACGACCCGCAAGCCGCGGCCCGGCGAAGTGGACGGCGTCAATTACTATTTCGCAGACAACGCGCGCTTTGAAGAATTGCTGGCAGAAGATGCTTTTTTGGAACATGCTAAGGTCTATGATCACTACTACGGCACGCCGAAGAAGTACGTCTATCAGATGCTCGAAGAAGGCAAGCATGTCATGCTGGAAATCGATATCCAGGGAGCCATGCAGGTCAAGGAAAAGTATCCCCAGGGCGTCTTCATCTATGTCGTGCCGCCCAGCCGGGAAGTACTGGAAAAGCGCCTGCGCGGCCGTCATACCGATTCGGATGACGTCATTGCCGGACGCCTCGCGAAGGCCCGGGCGGAACTGGACTGGATCGATCATTATGATTATGTCGTCGTCAACGACAATCTTAATAAAGCCGTCGATGAAGCGGCGTCGATTTTGAAAGCCGAACAGTGCCGGGTGACGCGCAACATTCACCGCATTGCCCACACGAAGGAATTGTACAAATAATAGGAGAGATGAACTATGTTAATTAAACCGACCCTTGAATCTTTGATGACCAAAGTAGACAGCAAATACACCCTCGTTACGCTCGCAGCAAAACGGGCCCGTCAGCTGACGGACGGCGATGAACCCCTCGTCGATGTCGATACGACGAAAGTCGTTTCCATTGCCATGGAAGAAATCGACCAGGGCAAGATTACTTACGAAGCACCGCGTGACGGCATCAAATAAGGGGGGCGATTCCCATGAGTCTGGAAAATAAGAAGGTTGTCTTAGGTATTACCGGCGGCATTGCTGCTTTTAAGGCCGCATCGATAGCCAGTCAGCTCCGCAAGCGCGGCGCCGACGTGAAATGCATCATGACGGACCATGCGACGAAGCTGATTACGCCGCTGACGATGCGGGAAATCTCGGGCAATCCCGTGGCCGTCTCCATGTTCGACGACGTACCGGAATTCAATGTCGAACACATCGCCCTGGCACGCTGGGCCGACGTCTTCGTCATCGCCCCGGCGACGGCCGACATCATCGGCAAGATCGCCAACGGCATCGCCGACGACATGCTCTCGACGACGGTCATGGCCACGACGGCACCGGTCCTCATCGCCCCGGCCATGAATACGAATATGTACCTCAATCCGATTACGCAGGACAATATGGCGAAGCTGAAGAAATTCGGCTACCATCTCATTGCCCCCGACAGCGGCCATCTGGCCTGCGGCATCGACGGTATCGGCCGCCTGCCTGAACCGGATACGATTGTCGACTGGATCGAAGTCCTTGCTTGTCGTAATGACCTCCTGAAAGGGAAGAAGGTCATCGTTACGGCCGGCGGTACGCGCGAACCGATTGACCCGGTCCGCTTCATCGGCAACCATTCCAGCGGCCGTATGGGCTTTGCCATCGCTAAAGCCGCGGTCATGGCCGGCGCTGACGTCACCCTCGTCGCTGGGACGACGGACAACCTGAAGACGCCTGTCGGTCTGGCGCGCCGCATCGATGTGGGCAGCACGAAGGACATGAAAGAAGCCGTCGATTCGTATTATGACGACTGCGACTTAGTCATCAAGGCCGCTGCCGTCGCCGATTACCGTTCGGCCCATCCGGCAGAAAACAAGATCAAGAAGAACGATGATACATTGACTCTGGAAATGGCCAAGAACCCGGATATCCTCTACGGCTTGGGCCAGCGCAAGACTCATCAGACCCTGGTCGGCTTTGCCGCGGAAACGACGAACGTCCTCGAATACGGCATGAAGAAGCTGAAGAAGAAGAACCTCGACATGCTCGTCGCCAACGACGTCAGCGCCGAAGGCGCCGGCTTCAAAGGCACGACGAACATCGCGACTCTCCTTTTCCCGGACGGCTCCCAGGAACCCCTGGAAAAAATGGATAAAGACGAACTGGCCTCAATCATCGTCGCCCGCGCCGCGGCGATCATGGATAAAAAATAGGCGCTTGCAGCGCCGTGGTTCGTTTGCCGTTTGGCGTTAAAAAGGCTTGCCGCTTTAAGCGGCAAGCCTTTTTGTATAAGCGATGCGTCAGCGAGCTCGTGTCGTTTCGGCAAACGAACCACGCCAAACGAACCACGTAAGGAAGTGTCGTATAAAACGGCACTTCCTTACTTCTTCACATATTCAATGACGGCTTTGGCGAAGCCGTTGAGGTTGGTCGGTCCGATGGTGAGAATCGGGCAGCCTTTTTCTTTGGCTTCTGTTACGGCCCAGCGGATGACGGGCGTCTTGCCGTCTTCCATGTTGAGGACGAGGAGCGTCGATTCTTTCAGCATCCTGTCATCACCGGGGCGGCCGCTGATGAGGACGACGGCGCCGAAACGGCGCTGGACACGGCGCTGCCAGTCCGGGTCGCCGCCGGCCAGGGCAATCTGGCGCCCCCTGAGGAAGCGGTCCAGGCTGCGCGTATAGTCGCGCTGGGTCATGAAGGACGGCAGGTCCAGGCCGCGGTCTTTTGGCGGGGCCTTTTTTTCCGGAGCTACGCTTTCCAGCGGCGACGGCTGGGCGGGCTGGCGCTTCTTCAGTTCCTTGCGCAGGGCCAGGAGTTCAGCGACCTGTTTGGACGCCGTATCCTTGATTTTTTCGATGTATTGTTCCTTTTCGCGGAGCTTGTCTTCATATTTCTTGCGGTCTTCTTCGCGGCCGGCTTTTTCCGCATCCAGGTCCTGGCGCAGCCGTTCCAGTTCGGCCAGGACGTTCTGGCGGTTCTTGGCTTCCATGCGCAGGCGCAGGAGTTCTTCCTTGTCCGCGTCGAGCTGGGCTTTTTCCTGGCGCAGCTGGAGCAGTTCTTCCTTTTCCTTGCCCAGCATCATGGCCGGCGTTTCTTTGGCGCCGTTATCCTCATTGGACCAGGGGCGGTCATAAATGGCCATCAGGTAGATGCCTAGGGCGTGGGCCGCCGTGTGCTTGGCTTTCTGGATGTCTTCGAAGACGTCGCTCAGTTCAAGGAGCTTATCGTCGGTCTTGAGCATCAGGAGGTCGATGATGCCCATGTAGGAGACGTTATCCATGGTCTGGGATATCGAGTAGCGTTCGATATGGATCGTACCGGCGTAGATTTCGTCGGGATTGGCTTTCGCCGTATAATACGTATTGATCAGGAGCCGGTCCGGCGTCCGTTCGTAAATGCGCAAGTGCAGGGCATCTTCCTTCTCCGTGCCGACATGACGGCTGAAGGTCAGGCTTTCATGCAGCAGAAGCTCTGCCACCAGGGACTGGGTCTTGTACCATTTCCCCAGGATTTCCACTCGCTTGGCCAGGCGAAGGTCGGCAGGCTTACTGTTTTCGGCATAGTCAAAGTAAGGGTCGTTGAAAAATATATCTCTCGGCCGCAACTTGGTCATAATAATCATCCTTTCTTTCGTATGTACACATTATAAACCTGCTCGTAGGGGAACGTCCAGTAAAGTGGATACTTTTTGATAAAAAATACTTGCAAAATGAACAGACTTGAATTATAATGGATAAGCAAACCAAATAAAGAACCATCAAGAGACGACGGAGGGACTGGCCTTATGATGTCGCAGCAACCTTCACTTATGAAAGGTGCTAATTCCAGCAGTAATGTACTGGCAGATGGGGATTAGGAAGCCCCTCTCATGAAGTCATGAATGAGGGGAATTTTTTTTAAGGAGGATTTTTCATGGCTAAAAATCGTGAATTCTTTACGTCTGAATCCGTAACGGAAGGCCATCCCGATAAAATGGCTGACCAGATTTCGGACAGCATTCTGGATGCCATTCTTGCAAAAGATAAAAACGCCCGCGTTGCCTGCGAAACATTGGTAACGACCGGCATGGTACATGTTGTAGGTGAAATTTCCACGACCTGCTACGTCGATATTCCGCATATTGTCCGCGAAACGATCCGTGACATCGGCTACACCCGTGCTAAATACGGCTTTGACTGCGACACCTGCGGCGTCCTCGTCTCCCTGGACGAACAGTCTCCGGACATCGCTATGGGCGTCGATGATGCTCTCGAAAAGAAGGAAGGCAACACGGATAAGTTCGACACCATCGGTGCCGGCGACCAGGGCATGATGTTCGGCTATGCTACGAACGAAACGGACGACTATATGCCCCTGCCGATTTCCCTGGCGCACCGCTTGGCACGCCGCCTGGCAAAAGTCCGCAAAGACGGCACGCTCCCGTACCTCCGTCCGGATGGCAAGACCCAGGTCACTGTCGAATATGAAGACGGCAAACCGGTCCGCATCGACACCATCGTCATTTCGGCACAGCACAGCCCGGAAGTCGACCGCAAACAGATCGAAAGCGATCTCCTCGAATTCGTCATCAAACCGGAACTGCCCGAAGGCCTCTTCGACGATAAGACGAAACTCTTCATCAACCCGACTGGCCGCTTCGTCATCGGCGGCCCGCAGGGCGACTCGGGCCTCACAGGCCGCAAGATCATCGTCGACACCTACGGCGGTATGGCCCGTCACGGCGGCGGTGCTTTCTCCGGCAAGGACCCCACAAAAGTCGACCGTTCGGCCGCTTATGCAGCCCGCTACGTCGCCAAGAACGTCGTTGCCGCAGGCCTGGCTGACAAATGCGAAATCCAGCTCGCTTACGCTATTGGCGTAGCCCGCCCGGTTTCCATCCACGTCGAAACCTTCGGCACGGGCAAAGTCCCGAACGAAAAGATCGTCGAACTCATCGAAAAGAACTTCGACCTTCGTCCGGCCGGCATCATCGCCATGCTCGACCTGCAACGCCCGATTTACCGTCAGACCGCTGCCTATGGTCACTTCGGCCGCAACGACCTCGACCTGCCTTGGGAAAAGACCGACAAAGCCGATACGCTCCGCAAAGAAGCAGGCTTGTAAGAGCGGCATTCTCAGCTGAGGATAAACTGAAAATCACCAATGAAAAAGGGGCTCGCCGCTTCGTGCGGCAGCTCCTTTTTTCTTAGTTTGTAGTTTTTAGTTTGCAGTGTAAACTAAAAACTAAAAACTATAAACTTTTACGAGAAAGGATGTATCCTGATGTCAGAAACACCAGAAGGCAGCAAAATCGCCGAAATCATCATCAATACGACGGCGAAACGCCTACAGCAGACCTTTTCCTATATCGTGCCGGATCATCTCGACGTCCGCATTGGCAGCCGCGTCCTCGTGCCTTTCGGGCACGCCGCGAAGAGGGCATCGTCGTCGCCCTGCGCGAGCATCTCGACGAGGCGCCGGCCTTTGAACTAAAGCCCATCGAAGGCCTCTTGTCGACGCAGACGGGCTTTCAGGAAGAAATGATCCGCACAGCCCTCTGGATCCGCGACTACTATGTCTGCAATCTCTCCGATGCTTTGCGCCTCTTCATGATCGACAAGAAAGGCCTTATCCGCCGCGCCGTCCTTTCCTTAGGACCGACGGCGCCGCAGGGGCCGCAGCAGACGCAGCTCCAGGCCTATGTCGCCGAGAGGGGAGAGGTAGAGAAAGGGACACTGGGGCGCAAATTCGGGGACGCTGCCGTCGAACAGGCCCTGAAAGATAAAGTCCTTATCAATCATATAAGTTATCGGAACCAGATAAAAGATAAAATGGAAGACTGGCTCTCCTTTGCTGCGGACGACAACGAAGACATCCTGCATGGCCGCCGCCGTCAGCAGGCGCTGTTGGCGGCTTTGAAAGAGAAGGGCGAAGCGCCGGTATCGTACTGGCAGAAAGAAGGCTTCAGCCGCGACCTCATGCGCCGCCTCTGTGCGACGGGCCTGGCACGCTGGTCCCAGCGTCCGACACGGACAGCGAACATCCTGCCAAGCATGCAGGGGGATGCACCGCTGACGCTGACGGCGGAACAGGAAAAGGCAGTTAAAGTTATCGGAAGCGATAAAACAGGTAAAACCTACGTCCTTCACGGCGTCACAGGCAGCGGCAAGACAGAAGTCTACATGCACCTCGCCGCTCAGGTCCTGGAAAGAGGACAGCAGGTCGTCGTCCTCGTGCCGGAAATCGCCCTCACGGGTCAGATCGTCCGCCGTTTCCTGCGCCGTTTCGGTGACGATGTCGTCGTCATGCACAGTCAGCTCTCACAGGGTGAGAAGCGCAACAACTGGCTGCGCATGCAAAGCGGCACGAGCCATATCTGCATCGGCGCCCGCTCGGCGGTCTTCACGGCCGCCCAGTCCCTCGGCCTTATCATCGTCGACGAAGCCCACGACAGCTCGTATAAACAGGACGAAGCGCCGCGCTATCACGCCGTCGCCGTCGCCCGCAGGCGGGCGGAATATTATGGCTGTCCCGTCATCTTGGGCAGTGCTACACCGGCCCTGGGCGACTACTACCGGGCCCTGCACGGCGACTACGTCCTGGTGGAACTGAAGGAGCGCGTCGGCAAACGTCCTTTGCCGAGCGTCCAGGTCGTCGACATGCGCGACGAATTAGCCCGCGGCAACTACCGCGTCGTTTCTGATGCGCTCCTGGACCTTTTGCAGGCGACGCTGGTGGCGAAGCAGCAAGCTATTGTACTCCTCAACCGCCGCGGCTTCTCGACCTTCGTCATGTGCCGCAAGTGCGGCTACGTCGTCAAGTGCGATACATGCGACGTTGCCATGGTTTACCACCGCCAGGCAGAGAAAATGCGCTGTCATTACTGCGATGCTGAAAAGCCGATTCCCACGGTCTGCCCGTCGTGCGGCAGCAAGTACATCAAATTCTTCGGCAGCGGTACGGAAAAAGTCGAAGCCCAGCTTCACGAGCTTCTGCCAACGGCGCGCATCGTCCGCCTCGATCAGGATACGACGCGGCGCAAGCACAGCGGCGACCGCATCATCGAAGCCTTCCGGAGTCATGAATACGATATCCTCCTGGGGACGCAGATGGTCGCCAAAGGCCACGATTTCCCCGGTGTCAGCGCCGTCGGCATCCTTTCTGCCGACAGTCTGCTCAATCTTCCGGCCTACTGGGCCGGTGAGCGGACGTTCCAGCTCCTGACCCAGGCTGCGGGCCGTGCCGGCCGCGGTGATGTCCCGGGCCGCGTCGTCATGCAGACCTATGCACCGGACCACTATGCCATCCAGTGCGCAGCCCGCCAGGATTACAAGGCCTTTTACGACCAGGAAATCGAAGCCCGCCGCGAACTGGGCTATCCGCCGTTTCAGGAAATGGCCAAGATTCTCGTCACCGATGAAGACGAGACCGCGGTCTGGCGCAAGGCGAACGACGTCGCTGCGGCTCTTCATGCCTGGAATAAGGAACACGGCGAAGCCGTCGCAGTCATCGGACCCTATGAGGACATCATCAAGAAGATACGCGGCAAGTACCGCCTCGTCCTGACTCTGACGGGAGACGATTTGACGGCGGTTAAACTGGCCATGCAGCACCTGCCGGCCTGCTGGCAGAGCGGTGTCATCATCGATGTCGATCCCTTATAAGGGCGTCTTCCTATGGTAAAAACAGCGATATTAGTATATAATAAAATAGAATAAGCATTTTTACGAGTACAATGAGGTGAAAGTTACATGGCATTACTTAACATTATTAAAGCAGGGGATCCTGTCCTGAAAGCGACGGCGAAACCCGTAGAAAAAGTGAATAAACATATAAAGAAGCTCCTCGACGACATGGCAGAAACGATGTATGCTGCCGACGGCGTCGGCCTGGCTGCACCGCAGGTCAATGAATCGCTGCAGCTCATCGTCCTCGATGACGGCAACGGCCTGATCGAGCTCATCAATCCGGAAATCCTGGAAAAATCGGAAGAAACCAACGTCGATACGGAAGGGTGCCTGAGCATCCCCGGCTACTACGGCAAAGTACGGCGCGCTTCGAAAATCAAGGTCCGCAGCCTGACGCGCCACGGCAAGACCGTCATTTACGAACCGGAAGGCTTCCTGGCCCGCATTTTCCAGCACGAAATCGACCATCTCTACGGTCATCTCTTCATTGAAAAAGCTACGGATTTACAGAAAGTAGGGGACTAATGGAACCGTTACGCATCGTCTTCATGGGGACGCCGGATTTCTCTGTCCCGTCCCTGGAAAAACTGGCCCAGGCCGGTTACGACATCGCGGCTGTTTATTCTCAGCCCGACAAGCAGCGCGGCCGCGGCAAGAAAGTGACCTATTCGCCGGTCAAGGAAAAGGCCCTGGAACTGGGCCTCCCCGTCTTCCAGCCTGATTCCATGCGTGACGAAAGCGTCATCGCTAAATTGCGCGAACTGGCACCGGACGTGATCATCGTCATCGCCTACGGCAAGATCCTGCCCAAGGCCGTCCTCGACATCCCGCGCTACGGCTGCCTCAACGTCC
>URLP01000022.1 GCA_900548635.1 uncultured Megasphaera sp. | reverse complement strand
CGCTGCTGCCGCTGCTGTGGCGATGGCGAAGACGATGAGGGACCAGCAGTACGTCCGCCGCCGGCCGTGGACGTCGGAAACCTTGCCCAGGGGCAGGAGAAACGCTGCCGTCGTCATCAGGAAAATCGTCACGACCCAGCTCATCTTGTCCGGTGCGACGCCGAACTGGCCGGCCATGACAGGGAGGGCGATATTGATCGAAGTAGAAAGAAAAGGCCCGACGAAACTAATCAGGCAAATCGAGTAAAAAATCCGTTTTTCCGTTGTCATATACCGTACCTCCCAAGCGCAGTCATTCTGCTTCTATTATACCATATGCTCAGGATTTGACGGGAGCTGGCGCAGAAAATCACGCAGCAGGAAAGTGCAGAAGTACGGGAATGTATAAATGTTGTTTTCAAAGCCAAGATTACCGCCGATAAGTTTGATGCCGAAACGGATGTCGCTGTAGGTCTTGCTCTTGATGAGTGTCGTCAGTGATTTTGCCTTGTTGTTCGTCGCTTTGACTTCAAGCGGGACCAGGCTATCGGCAGTGCGGACAAAGAAGTCTTCTTCCAGAGTCGACGCGTCTTTTTTGAAATAGTAGAGGCTGTAGCCGCTTTTCGTCAGGCCTTCTCTTTGAAGCGGGCACCGGAAGCGACTTTGGAAATCTGGAATTTTTTGTTGTCCTTTGCCAGCTGGATAGAGATATGTTCGAAGACGTTCAGGATGCGGCCCTAGTCGAGGCCTTGTGCGTACTTCCGGATATCTTCATTGTAGTCCGCCAATAACTGGCGCTGCGTGTCTCATTTTGTATCCCACGCTGTTGCTCTCAATTTTCTGGTAGTTGATGCCCAGCATCGAGCCGCTGCAGATACATGGTATAACCTCCTCTTAAAAAAAATGAGCGTATTTTTAGAATGTTATCACATTTCATGAGCGAAAATACAAGCTGGGTTTGCGAAACATATTGCCGGAAAATACTATTACAATAAGAAGAACGGACAAAGAAATTCCTGCATCGTGTTCTGACGCATGATTATGAAGAAGTTTAAAAGAAGGCTTCGATTTCCTGCGGCGTGTCTACGAGGTATTGGGCGCCGTGGTTTTTCAGGAAGGTTTTGGAGCGGAAGCCCCAGGTGACGCTGATGCAGTCAAGGCCTGCGTTTTTTGCAGTCTCGATGTCGATTTCGGAGTCGCCGAGGTAAACGGCCTGTGCCGGCGTGAGTGCTAAGTCTTTAAGGGCTTTCATTACCATGTCCGGTGCAGGCTTTCGCCGTATCTGGGCCTGTTCGCCGAGGGCGAGGTCGAAGAGGCCCGGGAAGTAGTCGGCTGTCAGTTTTTGGACGGCCGGATCAGGCTTGTTGGAGACGACGGCTGTCTTGATGCCTTTTTTCCGGAGGCGGCGCAAAAGGTCGCTGATGCCGCTGTATTCGCCGGTTTTGACGGCACAGTGTGCCGCGTAGTACGGGCGGAAAAGGCCCTGGATGCGGCTCACTTCCCGGGCGTCGATCCGGGGCGTGATGGTGTCGCCGGGCTGGCCGACGAATTCCAGTTCTTCATAAGGGGCAGCGCCTGTTTCGATGGCCAGGGCACGGCTGATGGCGACTTGGACGCCGCTGCCGAAGAACTGGCGGACGTCCTGTGAACACCAGTCATGGCGGTGGCCTGTTTCTGCCATGATGACGTTCAGGGCATTTTTTAGATCTTCTACTGTATTGAGAACCGTGCCGTCCATGTCAAAGATGGCGGCGCTGTATGTATGTGTAATCATTAAACATCACTCCTGATTTTTTGTTGACGAACCCGGTGTCCGTCTACTATAATAAATAAAGAAAGGGCATTACACGGCAAACGGTTATGCCCAATATAGTCAAGATGAAATAACCGCTATAGTTGGGAGCTACGGGCGGTTATTTTGTTTATTCAATGAATACTGGCAGCGTAAATCTTTTCCAGATTATCGCGCATGCGGTCCAGATAGGATTCATTGTCTTCACTGTTTTCTATAGTGTGGATCGTTTCGACGCGGGCGCCGACTTCGCGGGCCAGGGTTTCAGAGGTCTTTGGGCTGACCATGTCTTCGACGAAAATCGTCCGTACGCCGTTGGCGCGGCAGTAGTCAGTCAGGCGGGCGAGCTGGCGTGCGCTCGGTTCGCCGCTGGAAAAGACGGATTCGACGCTGTGCTGGGTCAGGCCGAAGTCACGGCAGAGATAGGCAAAGGCCGCATGGCCCGTGACGAAGTCGCGGTGCGGTACGCTGGCGAATTTGCGGGCGTATTCGTCCTGCAGGGCCTGGAGCTGCTTCTTGTAATTGGCGGCGTTGTTGCGGTAGTAGTCGGCATTGGCCGGGTCCGCTTCGGCCATGGCGGCAGCGATGTTCGAGACTTCGATCTGGGCGTTTACCAGGCTCAGCCAGATGTGCGGATCATAGGCGCCGTGCTCCTTGACTTCCTCCTTGTCCGTCAGGGCAATGGGCGTGACGCCCTGCGAAGCGTCGACCGTGTGCAGGCTCGTATTCTTGGCGGCGTCAACGACTTTCGGTGCCCACGGTTCCATGCCGAGGCCGCTGTAGACGAAGAGCTGCGACTTGCCGAGGTGTTTGATGGTCTGCGTCGTCGGCTGGAATTCATGGGGTTCCGTGCCGTCCGGGATGAGGGTGTAAACGTCGACTTTGTCGCCGCCGACGGCCTGGGTGAACTCTTTCAGGGCATCGAAGGTGACGGCAACTTTTAATTTCCCGTCGTCGGGCAGATCTGCAGCCGGGCCGCAGCCGGCAAGCGCAAAAATAGATAAGAAAGCCGCCGTGACCAGTACGAGACGGGCAAGGCGGTGGCATAGACGAAAGAACATAATAAGAGACCTCCTATGGCGTCCATCGTATCACGGCCGCCTTTTTTTGTCAATCAATTGCAAATGCCTTGCATTTTCGTTTTTGCAAGCTTATAATAGAAACTCGATAATTCTACTATGAGGAGGCGCCATTTATGATTGATTTACAGCACGTTTACTTTGCCTATGAACACGGTCAGTATCTTTTGGAAGATGTCAACATGACCATCCGCGACGGCGACTATATCTCCGTCGTCGGCGAAAACGGCAGCGGCAAGAGCACGCTCATCAAGCTCATCCTCGGTTTATTGACGCCGAGCCGGGGCTCGATTTCCAATACCTATCACCATCGGGCCTATGTGCCGCAGCGCTTTGAGACCTTGAACAGCCAGTTCCCGATTACGGTCTGGGAAGTCCTCAACTGCTACCGCCAGGTCCTGCACCTAAAAGACAAGGGCATCATCCGGATCTGCCTGGAGCAGATGAATGTCTGGTCCCTGAAAGACCAGCTCATCGGCAATCTTTCCGGCGGCCAGTGCCAGAAAGTGCTCATTGCCCGGGCCCTGATGGGCCATCCGGACCTGCTCATCTTCGATGAACCGTCGACGGGCATCGATGTCCGCAGTCAGGAAGAGCTCTATCCCTTTATTAAAGATTTAAATGAAAATAAAGGGGTCACCGTTATTACGGTAGAACATAATTTGAAATTTGCTGTCCGCAATTCGACGAAGATGTTCCACGTCATCGGCGGGCGAGGCCATTTCTGCTCGCCGAAGGCCTATCTCGATGAATACGTAGCGGCGACAGTGGGAGGGAATCACTGATGTTTGAATATGCTTTTATGCAGAATGCCTTTATCGTGGCCCTGCTCATTTCCATTGTCTGCCCGCTCATCGGCATTTTCCTGGTCCTGCGGCGCTATTCCATGATCGGCGATGCCCTGTCCCATGCCTCTCTGGCCGGTGTGGCCGTCGGTCTCCTCTTCGACTGGAACCCCGTCCTCAGTGCCTTTGCCCTGACGAGTTTCTTCGGTGTCCTTATCGAAGTCCTGCGGCGCCGTTTTCGCCGCTATGCGGAATTGATCCTGGTCATCATCCTTTCCCTTTCCGTAGGTATTGCGATTACCATCATCAGTGCCGGCCTGGTCCATACGAACGTCGAATCGTTCCTCTTCGGCAGCATCCTCACAGTCTCCCGGGGCGACGTCTACTCTGTCGTGGCCCTGAGCGTGATTTCCATTGCCGTCATCGTCAAGCTCTACCCGCAGCTGGTCATGCTGACCTTTGATGAAGACGGCGCACAGATTGCCGGCGTCCGGGCGAAGCTCATCAACTACATCTTCGCCGTCCTCGTAGCGGCGACGATTTCCGTTTCTATCCGCATCGTCGGTATCCTGGTCATCAGCTCCCTCATCGCTCTGCCCGTAGCCACGGCCCTGCAGCTGCGCCATGGTTTCCGGCAGACCCTGATTTACTCCGTCGTCTTCAGCTTCGTCGATATCCTTTCGGGGCTCCTTATTTCCTATTATATCGATGCCGCTCCGGGCGGCGTCACGGCCCTGACGTCGGTAGCCATGCTGCTTCTGGTCATTGCTTATAAAGAATTCGCTTTTTCGCTGCAGGAAAAGAGGCGCCGTCCATGAGCGAAGACTATAAAGACTGTTTGCGGACCCATGGCCTGAAGAGTACGAAAGCCCGCAACGGCGTCCTGGCGATCCTCAGTGCTGAAGCGAGCGTCATCACGGTTGATGCCGTTTACCAGACGCTGCAGGAACGGGGCTGCAAAGTGAACTTTTCTACGGTCTACCGTATTTTGGAGATGTTTACAGAACGTAAACTGACGGAAAAGATTTTTCTCCCCGATGAAGGGAAATACGGCTTTTCCCTGCGCCGTACCGGCCATACACACCGCCTCATCTGTTTACGCTGCCATAAAGTCGTGGACCTGGCGCACTGTCCGCTCAGCGATTATGAAAAAGAAGTAGCTGCCAAGACAGACTTTGAAATCGTCGGCCACAACCTGGAACTCTACGGCTACTGCCCGGAATGCCGCAGGAAAAAGCCGTAAACAGCGGCCCGATTGGCACCATAGTTGGCGAAGGACCCTGACATATGCTATAATAAAACGATTAGATAGACAGCGATTACAAAGCAAGTAGGGGCGATAGCATTGAAACCACAAGCACTGGCACTTTCAAAAGAATATATCCAGCCTTTGGCAGATGTCTTTAAGGTCCTGGGCGATCCGACACGGCTGCGTATCCTGCGCCTCCTGATGAAAGGGGAGGTCTGCGTCCGGGACATTGCGGAAGATCTCGGCATGGGCCAGTCTGCGGTTTCCCACCAGCTGCGCATCCTGCGCGATGCCCGGCTCGTCCAGTTCCGCCGCGACGGCAAGACCGTCTATTATTCCCTGGCCGATGCTCATGTCTTCACCCTGCTCGATGTAGGCCTGGAACACGTCGCCGAATAGGCAGCACATAAAAAGGAGGGCTTCAATATGTATGTTTGCTTAATGCGTCACGGTAAAGCACAGCCTTTTGATCTCAACCAGCCCGATAAACTGCGCGAACTGACGGAAAAGGGCTGCAGTCAGGCATCATCGATGGCCAAATGGGCGGCCTCATGGTGGCCCGACGGCAAGACGGCCCTCTGGGTCAGCCCCTATGTGCGGACCTGTCAGACTGCGTCATACCTGGAAAAACGTCTGCCCATTGCGGCCTTTCACACCCATAAGGCCATTGCTTCCGGCGATTTGGTCACGGTCTACGATGACATCCTGAGCCGCGAAAAAACGGATGTCGTCTGCATTATCGGCCATTCGCCCTTTCTCGACCGCTGGGCCCAGGCCTGGACGGGGACCCCTGTTGATTTCAAGACGGGCAGCATGGCCCTCTTCGATTTCGATCCCCACGGCGGCCGCATCGGTTCGGCGTCGCTTCTTTTCTATGCTCATCCGAAGGCCCTGAAATTCCTGGGACCTTCTTTTAAAGACTAATCTATCAATAGTTGGAGGTTTTACTCATGATGAAACATGTGTTATCCATTGCCGGGACGGATCCTTCCGGCGGCGCCGGTGCTGCCGCGGACTGCAAGACTTTTTGCGCCCACGGCTGTTTTGCCCTGAACGTCATTACGGCTGTCGTTTCCCAGAATACTCAGGGCGTGCGCGGCTATATGGATGTGACGCCGGAGCTCATCGCTTCGCAAATCGATGCAGTCTTTGAAGATATCGACGTCGATGCTGTCAAAATCGGCATGGTCAGCGTCCCTGAAACAATCCGCGTCATTGCGGAAAAGCTGAAACAGTACAAGCCGCCCTTTACGGTCATCGATCCGGTCATGGTCGCTACCAGCGGCCATCGCCTCCTCGTACCGGAAGCGGAACAGACCCTGAAAGAAGTCCTCCTGCCCCTGGCCGACGTCCTGACACCGAACCTGCCGGAAGCTGAAGTACTGACGGGTGATACCATCGAAAGCCTGCAGGATATGGAAGCAGCGGCCCGGAAAATCGCCGCCATGGGGGCTAAAGCAGTCCTCGTCAAAGGCGGCCACCGCATTGCCGATGCGACGGATATCCTCTTCGACGGCCGTGAATTCCATTATTATAAAGGAAAACGACTGGAAAGCACGAGTACCCACGGTACGGGCTGCTCCCTGTCCAGTGCCATTGCTTCCAATTTGGCCAACGGCCTGAGCCTGCCCGAAGCCGTAGGCAAAGCAAAGGAATACGTCTTCGAAGGCATTGCCCATGCCGAATCGATCGGCAAAGGTCACGGCCCGATTAATCATTTTTACGAATTATATAAGAAAGCAGGCATGCAATGATGAAACTGAAACTTTCCCTGAAAAAAACGTGCTGCCTCGTCATGGCAGCAGCCTCTATCGGCGGCATGGCCCTGGCCGCTTCGCCGCAGGCCGTCTATGAAGAAGCAGCCCGCAATATGGCGGCTCATCCCCAGGGTTCCTATACAATCCAGCTGGGCATGAAGATGCCTTTCGTCGGCGAAGGAGCCATCGTCAATACGACAGACGTACAGGAACGGCCTTTTGTCGTCCAGTCTCAGACCAAGACGACGGGCTTTGCCCAGACCGTAGCACCGAAGACGGCAGAAAATAAAGCCTATGTCGTACAGGACGGCAAGAAGCTCAACGCTTACTACAATGCAGACGGCACGGAAAAGACATGGCAGAAGAAGAGCTATGACTTGAAGAAGAGCACGCCCATCGCCGATTATCTGACCTGGGATCACAATGTCCTGGCCGGCGTCAAATCCGTCACTGCTGCCGGCGGCAACGATTATAACGTTGTCTTCGATGCATCCCGCATCTATCATCCGGCGGATAAGGTGACCTGGAAAAAAGAGGGCATGACGGATGAACAGATCCGCGTAGCAGCCCGACTCCTCCAGGGACTGCAGCAGTGCGGCGATGTAAAGACCGTCGTCACCATCGATCCGGCTTCGAAGCGCATTACCCGCATTTCCCTGCCCCTGACGGACCAGCTGCGCAGCCTGGCCCTGACCCTGATCGACGAATACGGCAATAATGATACAGATAAAGCGGCAGCCCAGTCTTTCGTCAAACTGAGCGAACTGAGCCTGACTGTCGACTGCACAGCCCTGCCCAAGGGGACAGTCCTGTCCGTACCGGAAAAAGTCATCAAAGCAGCCAAGTAAATTTGTAAATTTTTTGTGAAAACGTAAGAGTTTTCACAAAAAAAGTGCCTAAATTATTGACATAGTCCCGGAAATAACGGAAAATATGAAGGAAGGAAGAAATTCCATTACTGTTCGTTATATCTTCATATAGGATAGACCTGAAGTCAGCTGCGGCTGGCTCGGTTGGAACGGATACAACTATATTTTATTTTAGGAGGTACATTTTGGCTAAAAAAGAAAAACTCATGGTAATTCCCTTAGGCGGTTTAGGCGAAATCGGCAAGAATATGACGGTCATCCAATACGGCAATGACATCATCGTCATCGACGCCGGCCTGGCCTTCCCGGATGACGACATGTTCGGCATCGACCTCGTCATCCCGGACATGAGTTACTTGATTGAAAACCGGGACAAAGTACGGGCCGTCGTCATCACGCACGGTCACGAAGACCATATTGGCGGCCTGGCTTACTTGCTCAATGAAGTAAATGTGCCCGTATACGCAACGAAACTCGTATGCGGCCTCATCGAAGGGAAACTGAAAGAAAACCACATTACGAATTATACACTCCACGAAGTGCATCACGGCGATGAAGTCCAGATTGGCTGTATGAAAGTCGGCTTCATCCATACGAATCATTCGATTCCCGATGCCAGTGCCCTCTATTTCCGCACGCCTGTCGGCACTATCGTCCACACAGGCGACTTCAAAGTCGACCTGACGCCGGTCGACGGGAGACAGATGGACATCCACAAGTTTGCAGAATTGGGCCGCCGCGGCGTCCTGCTCCTCATGTCGGACAGCACGAACGCCGAACGGCCGGGCTATACTGAATCGGAAACGACCGTAGGCCATGCCTTCCGCAAAGCGTTCCGTGCTGCAAAAGGCCGTATTATCCTGGCGACATTCGCCTCGAATATTTCCCGTATCCAACAGGCTATCAATACGGCAGTGCAGTTCAAGCGCAAAGTCACGGTCCTCGGCCGCAGCATGGTCAACAACGTCCAGATTGCCATCGAACTCGGCTATCTCGACGTCCCGGAAGGCGTCCTCATCGAACCGGATGAACTGAACCGCTATCCCGACGATCAGATCCTCATCCTGACGACGGGCAGCCAGGGCGAACCGATGGCCGGGCTGTCGCGCATGGCTTCCAACAATCACCGCAGTGTCAGCATCATGCCCGGTGATACGGTCGTCATTTCGGCCACGCCGATTCCGGGCAATGAAACGGGTGTCAGCCGCACCATCGACAACTTGATGCGTCTCGGTGCCAACGTCATCGCCGGCCGGGATAAGAAAATCCACGTTTCCGGTCACGCCAGCCAGGAAGAATTGAAACTGATGCTGGAACTGATCAAGCCGAAGTATTTCATCCCTGTTCATGGCGAATACCGCATGCTCAAAATCCACGGCGATTTGGCCGTCATGATGGGCGTGCCCAAGGATCACGTCCTCATCGGTGACAACGGTCAGATCTTTGAATTCTCCAACCGCTCCGGCCACAAGACGGGTCACGTCAACACAGGCCGCGTCTTCGTCGACGGCCTCGGCGTCGGCGACGTCGGCAACATCGTCATCCGCGACCGTCAGCAGCTGGCTATGGAAGGCGTCGTCATCGTCGTCATGACCCTGGCCAAAGGGACGAGCCATCCCTTGGCCGGTCCGGATATCGTGTCCCGCGGCTTCGTCTATGTCCGCGATTCGGAAGAACTGATCCGCGAAGCGCATGACCGCGTCGCTGCCGTCCTCGAACGCTGTGAAGCCGGCAATATTCGCGAATGGGCTGTCATCAAGTCCCAGGTACGCGATACGCTGAGCCGCTATCTCTACGAAAAGACACGGCGCCGCCCGATGATTCTGCCAATCATCATGGAAGTATAAATTGTAAACAAATGAGGGACTGTCGCATCAAGGCTTTCGCCAACATGGACAGTCCTTTTTCTCTGAAAGGGGGAACCGCTATGGAGCAGAGGCGTGCCACACCGCTGACGACGGCGGGCTGTTTTGCCGCCATTATGTTGGTCTTTGCGCTTCTTAGTACATACGTGCCGATTTTTTCGTTTATTGGCTATTTCATCATGCCCATTCCCATGATCATTATTTACATGAAGTACGGCCTGCGCCAGACCGTACTCCTGGGCGTTACTGTCGGTATCCTTATGGGACTCTTCATCGATCCGGCGACGGCGCTGGTCCAATTCCTGAGTTTTGGTGCCGTCGGACTTGCTTTAGGTGCGGGTTTTCGCTATGAATGGTCGGCCGTGCGCCTTTTGGGGACGGTCACGGCGGCACTGGTTGCCGTTTTTGCGGCCATCGCCTTATTGTCTTACGTCGTCCTGGACGTCAATATCTTCACGCAGATGAACGATTTCTTCGCCCAGTTCTCGGACAGCATGATGGAACAGTATCAGGCCCAGGGCATGTCGGACGTCAAACTGACGGAAACGCGGGCCCAGCTCAACCAGGTCCGGGAAATGCTGCCGTCCCTGCTGCCCATGTTCCTCTGCCTGGGGATAGCGATCATCGCCTACATCAACATCAAAGTCTCGCAGCTCATCCTGCGCCGCCTGGGCTTTTCTCTCAAAGCATTTTTGCCTATCCGTTATTGGGAAATACCCCGTAGTATGATATACTTATATATATTGGCCTTGGTCATGAAGTACTGGGGAGTGACACGGGATATTTCCTGGCTCAATATCATCGGCATGAACCTCAATCAGATTGCCTTCTTCTTCATCTGCATTCAGGGGATTGCCTTCATCTTCTATCTCCTCAGCCGCCGTTTCCGCATGGGGAACGGCCTTCAGGCCCTGATCCTCATCATGTTTTTTGTCATGCCTGTTTTTTCGTATGCCGCCTTTTTGGCCGGTATCTTCGACATGCTTACGAATTATAGAAAAAAAGGGCGTACGCTTTAGTACGCAGGGGGCGGAACCATGTTCAAAACATTGCTGTCAAGGCGGTCGGAAGAACCCTTTTTCCTGATTACTGTCTTGCTGCTTATTATCATTGCCGTCTACAACTGGATCGTTGCCTTGCTGGCGCTGATCCTCATCGGCGGCGCCTATGTCCTGACCCGTAAGAATCACAACGAGCGCAACAGGGAAATCAGTCAGTTCTTCGATGCCATCTCGAAAAGTGTCGATCAGGCTTCGACCTATGCCGTGCAGAATCTGCCTATCGGCATTGCCATCATCGACATGCAGTCCAATCTTTGCTGGGCCAACAGCGTCTTCCGCGACTGGGTCGGAGATATCGACAACGACCAGCAGTTGGACCACATCATGCCGAACCTGAAAGTCGATAAGTTTTGGGGCAAATCAGGATATTTCTTCGAACACATCGGTGAACGCTATTATCGCGTCGTCTATAAATATCTGCAGACGGAAGCTGCAGAAGACGACAATTATCTCATCCTTTACTTTGAAGATATTACGGACACGGAACGGCAGAAACTCAATTCCCTGGCAGCGGTCCCGGTCTTCTGCGACATCGAAATCGATAATCTCGAAGAAGTCGCTAAAGGCA
Source organism: uncultured Megasphaera sp. (assembly GCA_900548635.1). Classification (GTDB taxonomy): domain Bacteria; phylum Bacillota; class Negativicutes; order Veillonellales; family Megasphaeraceae; genus Megasphaera. The sequence goes on along the minus strand of URLP01000022.1, from coordinate 7,078 downwards.
TGACGGCCGTCCAGCGGGCCACCCTGGTGACCAACGTCAATAACTGCCTTATTGGTGAATTGTCCGGGCACAACTGCTTCATCTGGGCTTACGGCAATGAAAAGTACATCGCCTGCATGAGCCGGGATACGCTGGAATATTATAAGGAAGAAAACTTTTCCTTCCTGGAAAAGATACGTTCCATCCATACGGTCAACCGCATTCCAGTGACGCTCAGCATGGGTATTGCCCTTTTCCCGAGCGACGTCATCGCAGCGGGCAAGGCCAATTTCAGCGAACTGGCGACGAAAGCCCGGGCCGGCCTCGACCTGGCCCTTGGCCGCGGCGGCGACCAGGTCGTCGTCTATGAAGAAGACGGCTCGCCGCACTTTTACGGCGGCAAGACGCGCTGCGTCGAAAAGAATACCCGTGTCCGCGCCCGCGTCGTCGCCCAGGCCATCCACGAACTCATTGATTCGTGCGATATGGTCCTGGTCATGGGCCACGAACGGGAAGACTATGACAGCATCGGTGCAGCTGTTGGCGTGGCCCACATGGCGCGCCTGGCCGGCAAGCCCGTCCACGTCGTCGTCAGCAGCCAGACAGATGCTATCAAGCGCCTGGAGACGCAGATCATAGACAATCCCGATTTCAAGGACCTCCTCATTTCCGCGGAAATGGCGGAAAATATCTGCAACAGCCAGACCCTGCTCTTCATCGTCGATACGCACCGGCCCGACATGACCGTAGCGCCGGCCCTCCTGGAACAGACGGATCGCCGCGTCGTCATCGATCATCACCGCCGCAGTTCGGACTTCATCAAGAAGCCTCTCCTGACCTATACGGAAACGTCGAGTTCGTCGACGAGCGAACTGGTGACGGAACTGCTCCAGTATTTCCAGGAAGATGTGGACCTCAGCAAAATCGAAGCGACGGCCCTTTATGCGGGCATCATCGTGGATACGAAGAATTTTGCCGTCCAGACCGGTGTCCGTACCTTCGATGCCGCATCGTATCTGCGCCGCTGCGGTGCCGATCCCGATATCGTGCGGGAGCTCTTCAGCTCCGACTTCGATACGGTCAAGGACCGGGCCGCCATCCTCGCCGGCGCCCAGATCAGTGACGGCATCGCCATGGCCAGCTGCCGCAAGGGCCAGCACAACGCGACGATCATCGCCGCCCAGGTGGCCGACATGCTGATCAATATCGACAATGTCGAAGCCAGCTTCACCTTTTATTACCTTGCCGATGACTGCATCGGCGTCAGCGCCCGTTCCAAGGGCGAGCTCAATGTACAATTAGTCATGGAAGCCCTCGGCGGCGGCGGTCACCGCACCGTTGCCGGCGCCCAGCTCCGGGGCCGCACCTTAGCAGAGGCCCAGGGAGATGTCATGGCTGCCCTCCATGAAATTATAGATAAAGATAAGGAGATTGATGAACAATGAAAGTAATTTTACTGCAGGACGTAAAGAAACTCGGCAAAAAGGGAGATATCATCGAAGTATCGGAAGGCTACGGCCGCAACTTCCTCCTGCCCCGCAAACTGGCAGCTCCCGGCACGTCGGAAAATATCAACGATGCGAAACAGAAAAAAGCAGCTGCCAAGCATAAAGCCCAGGTCGCTTCGGACGAAGCCGTCATCCTGGCCAGCCAGCTGAAGAAAGTCGAACTGACGATTCCCGTCAAAGTCGGCGAAGGCGGCAAAGTCTTCGGTGCCATTACGGGCAAGACCGTCAGCGAAGCCGCAAAAGCCCAGTACGATATCGATCTGGACAAGAAGAAAGTCGAAATCAAGGATCCGATTAAATCTCTCGGCGATTACGATGTCACTATCCGCGTCCATCCGACGATTACGAGTGTCATCAAAATCCACGTTGTAGAAGGCTGATCATAAGCCATAAGGGGATACAATGAAAGAATTATTGGACAAATTATTACAGCGCCATAAGTACCTCGAACCGACGGCGGAGGAAGAACTCCGCCGCCAGGTTAACGTGCTTTATGGCGCTTTTACTGGTCTTATAGGGTCGGAAAAGATGGTCCTCCGCGCCAGTAAGTATTCGGCCCTGTCCTATATCCATTCCGAAGATCCGCGCCAGCGCCTGGTCGGCCTGCAGCGTCTGATCTATGAAGACGTTTCCTACGATAAGGTGCCCGATGACGATGAAGTCATCAACGTCCTCAACGAACTGGAAATGGTCCTGGCAGAAATGCTGGCCCGCCAGGCCGTTGAAGAACGGCTGGAAAAGAAAATCAGCCAGCGCATGGATGAAAAGCAGCAGGAATACGTGCGGGAAATCAAGATGGAACTGATCAAGGAAGAACTGCACGATGTTGAAACGCCGCAGACCAAGCGGAAGCTCAAGGAACTGGACGATTTGGAAAAAGTTCAGCTCACGGAATCGGTTATGGAACGGGTGCGCCCGAAGAAGCTCAGCGCCATCGTCGGCCAGGAACGGGCCGTCGAAGCCATGCAGAGCAAACTGGCCTCGGTCTATCCGCAGCACCTGCTCCTCTACGGACCGCCTGGCGTCGGCAAGACGACGGCCGCCCGCATCGTCCTCGACGAAGCGAAGAAGCTGCCTTTCACGCCCTTCGGTCCCAAAGCGCCTTTCGTAGAAACGGATGGGACGACGCTGCGCTGGGATTCGCGGGATATGACGAACCCCCTCATCGGCTCCGTCCACGATCCGATTTACCAGGGTGCCCGCCGCGACCTGGCCGATACGGGCATCCCGGAACCGAAACCGGGCCTGGTCACGGAAGCCCACGGCGGCATCCTCTTCATCGATGAAATCGGCGAAATGGACCCGATGCTCTTAAATAAGCTCCTGAAAGTCATGGAAGACAAGCGCGTCCGATTTGAATCGGCCTATTACGACGAAGACGATCCGAATGTACCGCAGTACATCAAGAAGCTCTTCGCTGAAGGGGCCCCGGCGGACTTCGTCCTCATCGGTGCGACGACGCGGGACCCGTCGGAAATCAATCCGGCCATCCGCTCGCGCTGCGCAGAAATCTTTTTTGAACCCCTCATCCCATCGGACATCGAAAAAATCGTCACCAACGCTGCAGAACAGCTCGGCGCGGAACTGGAAGACGGTGTGGCCAAGCTGATCAGTGAATTCACCATCGAAGGCCGCAAGGCCGTCAATATCCTGGCTGATACGTACGGCCTGGCCGTCTTTAAGAGCGGTTCTAAGGAACACGTGCGCATTACCTGCGATCACGTCCGCCGCGTCGCCCAGATCAGCCGCCTCGTGCCGTATGTCACGGAAAAGGCGAGCGATATGCCTGTCGTCGGCAAGGTCTTCGGCCTCGGCGTGGCCGGCTATCTCGGCTCGGCCATCGAAATCGAAGCCGCCGCTTTCCCGGCCCGCGCGCCCGGCAAGGGCTATTACCGCTTCAATGATACGGCCGGCTCCATGGCCAAGGACTCCATGTTCAACGCCGCTGCTGTCGTGCGCCGCATTACGGGAAAGGAACTGTCCGACTACGATGTGAACATCAACTTCGTCGGCGGCGGCAATATCGACGGCCCGTCCGCAGGCTGCGCCATTACGACGGCCCTCATTTCCGCTGTGACAGGCGTGCCTGTCCGCCAGGACATGGCCCTGACCGGGGAAATCTCCGTACGCGGCCAGGTCAAGCCTGTCGGCGGCGTCTTTGAAAAAGCCTACGGCGCCCGCCAGGCCGGCATGAAGGGAATCATCATCCCGAAAGAAAATGCCCACGACATCCCGGAACGCCATTTAGGCCTCGACATCCACTATGCCGACACGATTGATGACGTCCTCAAGCTGATGCTGGTCAAAGGGGAGGGGGCATAAGATGGAACAGCGCATACCACCGCAGAACGTCGAAGCCGAACAGGCTGTCCTCGGCGCCATGCTCCTCTCGCACGACGCGGTCATCGTGGCCATGGAAAAACTCCAGGCCAGCGACTTTTACCGCGACGTCCACCGCGTCATTTTCGAAGCGATGGAACACTTGCACCGGGAAAACAAGGAAATCGACGTTATCACCCTGCCGGAAGAACTGCGGCGCATGAAGAAGCTCGATGACGTCGGCGGCATCGAATATATCCTGCAGCTGCCGAACCTCGTGGCTACGGCGGCCAATATCGAATACCATGCCAACATCGTCGCTGAAAAAGCCCTGGCCCGCAATCTGATTACGACTTGTACGGAACTGACGACCGAAGCCTACGACGGTGAAAAGGAACCGGAAGACCTTTTGGACGATGCGGAACGCAAGATCCTTCAGCTCTCGGACACGAAGAACCGCGGCGATTTCGCTTCTGTCGGCGCTGTTGTAGAAACGACGCTCGATAAGATTACCAAGCTCTATGAAAATAAGGCGGGCCTCACGGGCCTGCCGACGGGCTTCCGCGATCTGGACCGCATGACCTCGGGCCTGCAACCGTCGGATTTGATCCTCGTCGCTGCCCGCCCGAGTATGGGCAAGACGGCCTTTACCCTGAACATCGCCCAGAATGTCGGCGTCCGCCAGCATAAGACGGTCGCCTTCTTTTCCCTGGAAATGTCCCAGGAACAGCTCGTCCAGCGCCTGCTCTGCCAGATTGCCCATATCGACTCGCAGAAACTGCGCACAGGCCAGCTGAACAGCGATGAAGAATGGACGCACCTGACCGATGCCTGCGACAAGCTCTACGAATCGCCCATTTACATCGACGATACGCCGGGCATTTCCGTCGCCGAAATGCGCTCCAAGGCGCGGCGCCTGAAGTCGGAACACGGCCTGGACCTGATCATCGTCGACTACCTGCAGCTCATGCAGGGCCGCAACGCCGAAAGCCGGCAGCAGGAAATCTCCGAGATTTCCCGTTCTCTCAAGGCCCTGGCGCGGGAACTGAAAGTGCCGCTCATCGCCTTGTCCCAGCTCAGCCGCAGTGTCGAAAGCCGTCAGGACAAGCGGCCTATGCTCAGCGACCTGCGCGAATCAGGGGCATTGGAACAGGATGCGGATATCGTTTCCTTCTTATACCGCGAAGACTACTACGATAAGGAAACGGAAAACCAGCACATTACGGAAGTCATCCTGGCCAAGCACCGCAACGGTCCGGTCGGCTCGGTCAAGCTCTATTTCAAGAACGAATTCACGCTCTTCCTCAATCTCGACACGCAGCATGAAGGATAACTAAAAAAATATAAAAAAGTACTTGCATTATTCCGTGGGATATAGTATACTAATCAAGTCAGCGGTTCTGACAGAGACTTTTGAAACGGGGTACTGCCTCGTCAGAAGAAATAAGAAAAGCTGATAAAAAAGTTCTTGACAGAACGGAAGTCATTTGATATAATAGACTACGTTCCACGGAACACTAAGCCAACGTAGCTCAATTGGTAGAGCAACTGACTTGTAATCAGTAGGTTGTAGGTTCAAGTCCTATCGTTGGCTCCAGAAAATGGTGGGGTTCCCGAGTGGCTAAAGGGAGCAGACTGTAAATCTGCCGGCGTTTGCCTTCGAAGGTTCGAATCCTTCCCCCACCACCAATTATCGCGGGGTGGAGCAGTTGGTAGCTCGTCGGGCTCATAACCCGAAGGTCGTAGGTTCAAGTCCTGCCCCCGCTACCAAATTTTTTTACCAGGAATGGTAAGGAAACAACTTCATAAACGGCTTTGACCAGTTTACAAGCTGTTGTAGCTCAGTCGGTAGAGCGTATCCTTGGTAAGGATAAGGTCACCGGTTCAATCCCGGTCAATAGCTCCACACATGGCGGCTTAGCTCAGTTGGCTAGAGCATGCGGTTCATACCCGCAGTGTCCAGAGTTCGAATCTCCGAGCCGCCACCACACTAATAACCTCGTGCATACGGGGTTATTTCTATATGCAGAAATATTTTTTGCTTAATTGCCTGTTTTTTATGCAAAGAGTACGGATGTGTGATAGAATACAAGTGGGTAGCTGTTTTGTTTTCCTAAAGGAGGAAATGATTACAATGGCAAAAGAACATTATGAAAGAACAAAACCGCATGTTAATATCGGTACGATTGGTCACGTCGACCACGGCAAAACGACATTAACGGCTGCTATTACGAAGGTCCTTTCCCAGACGGAAGGCTGCAAAGCAACGTTCGAAGCATATTCCGATATCGATAAGGCACCGGAAGAACGTGAACGTGGTATCACTATCAACACGGCACACGTTGAATATGAAACTCCGAACCGCCACTATGCACATGTTGACTGCCCGGGGCATGCTGACTATGTCAAGAACATGATCACCGGCGCTGCTCAGATGGACGGCGCTATCCTCGTTGTATCCGCAGCTGACGGCCCGATGCCGCAGACTCGTGAACACATCCTCCTGGCCCGCCAGGTAGGCGTACCGGCTATCGTCGTATACCTCAACAAAGCTGACCAGGTCGACGATCCGGAACTGATCGAACTCGTTGAAATGGAAGTCCGCGACCTCCTGACTGAATATGATTATCCTGGCGATGAAGTTCCTATCATCGTTGGCTCCGCTCTGAAAGCCCTCGAAGGCGATCCTGAAGCAGTACAGTCCATCAAAGACCTCATGAAGGCCGTTGACGAATACATCCCGACTCCGGACCGTCCGACGGACAAACCGTTCCTGATGCCTGTCGAAGACGTCTTCACTATCACCGGCCGCGGCACTGTTGCTACGGGCCGTGTTGAACGTGGCGAACTGAAAGTCGGCGACGCTGTTGAAATCGTCGGCCTCGCTGACAAACCGAAGGATACGGTTGTTACGGGCGTTGAAATGTTCCGTAAGATCCTTGACTGCGCTGAAGCAGGCGACAACATCGGTGCGCTGCTCCGCGGCATTGACCGTAAAGACGTAGAACGCGGCCAGGTCCTTGCTAAACCGGGTACCATTCATCCGCACACGAAATTCAAGGCTCAGGTCTATGTCCTGACCAAAGATGAAGGCGGCCGTCATACGCCGTTCTTCAACGGCTATCGTCCGCAGTTCTATTTCCGCACGACTGACGTAACCGGCGTCATCAGCCTCCCGGAAGGCACTGAAATGTGCATGCCTGGCGATAACGTCAAAATGGATGTCGAACTGATCACTCCGATCGCTATCGAAGCAGGCCTCCGCTTCGCTA
>URLP01000021.1 GCA_900548635.1 uncultured Megasphaera sp. | reverse complement strand
GGCGATAGCCGACGGGCAGCGCCCGCTTTCACAGACCGCCACGGGGATATAGGCATGATCCGTCCCGATATCGGCAATGACCGAACCGGGCGGAATCAAAGAAACAGCCGCTTCCAAGCGGGCCGTCAATTTCATTGATACCACTTCCTTTTCGTTTGGTTCCTGTCTATTATAGCAGAAAAAAGGGGCCGTCGCATTAAGCGACGAGCCCCTTTTGTGGTTCGTTTGTCGAAGATCCGTACAAATACAGGATTGCCCTTCTCTGCTTTCCTCTATCCTCACTTTGTCAAGGCGATGATGGTGGCTACGGCGGCTACGCCCATGGCGATGTTGGCCTTGCGGTTGGCTTTGTCGACGTCTTTCTGGGCCTGGAATTTATGGTCTTTTTCCCAGCGGCGCTGGTCTTTCTGCCAATCCCGGTCATCGCGGCGGTCATGGCGGTCGTTATCGTGGCGGTCCCACTGTCTGTCGCGCTGTTCCCAGCGCTGCGGATAGTCCCTGGGGCCTGCGGCCTGGGCCGTAATGGCGGCACCGCTGAAGGTCATCAAGGTGACGACCAGGACGAGCATCATGCGTACTATATTATTGAACTTTTTCATAAGTATCATCCTCCTTCATTGGATGACCTTATTATAGTCAGCGCCTGTCACGATTGCGTCACAAGGCCATTTCACCTGGGCTACAAATCGGAGGATTTTTGGTATACCGACCAGGTCCCCTTCTGCGTGCGCCACTGCCAGTTCCCCGGCACGTCCTGGAGGAAGCGGGCTTCGTCGCGGTCGCGGACGACGGCCAGGACTTTTTGGTGATTCGCTACGTCTTCGATGGCCATGAAGGGCATGACGTTCTTGGCATTCCAGCTGATGCCGCCGGGCAGCATGCGGGCGATGTCCTTGCCTTCGGCGAGGCGGTAAGCCGGATGACCGGAATAATAGGTCAGGGACACGGGGTAGCGGCCGCCGTAGGTGACGACTGTCGTTTCACTGTCGGCCAGGCCGCTGACGACCTGGGCAGCTTCATAGGCCGAGGCCTGGCGACACTGGGGTACGATGGCCGTGCAGGTGACGGCGACGTAGATGGCGAGGACGATGCCGGCCATGTTGAGGACCAGGCGGTCATGTTTTTTCAGATACGAAGCAAAGCCGATGGCGATAGGAATCATGTACGGGAAGGTATAGGTCATGTATTTCGTGGCCATGAGCTGATAGGTAACGAAAATCGTCGCTGCCCAGACGATGAGGAACTGGGCCTTCATGGAAAATACCGGCAGATGGATGCGTTTTTCCCGGAAAACCGTAAGGACTTTGCGGCTCATGCCGTATTCATGCCAGGCCAGGGGCAGCGTGAAGACCCAGGGCACGAAGCCTGCCAGGAAGATGGCGCTGTAATAGTACCAGACGTTATATTGGGGATGTTCCGAAACCGTCGCCCGCAGAATGTTGTGGACGCCGATGAACTGGCTGACAAAGTCGCTGCCGTGCAGGGCATACATCGGGCCGTACCAGAGCAGGGTAATGGCCAAAAAGAGAAGCATCCCGGAAATGAGCTTGATGTGCAGGAGCGCTTTCAGGTCGCGGCGCCAAAAGAGGAACAGGAGGATGATCAGGCCCGGCTGCAGAAGGCCGATAGGCCCTTTGGTCAGGACCGAAAGGCCCGCAAAGGCATAGGCCAGATAGTACCAGCGCGGCTTCTTTTCACTGTAGGCAATGAAAAAGCAGATCAGGCAGGCCGAATAGAAGACGAAGAGGGTCATATCCGTAATGATAGCCTTCGAAAGGTAAAAGTATTCAATCGTCGTCAAGAGGATGAGGCCCGTCAGAAAACCGGTCTTCTTATCGTAGAGGCGGGTGGCAAAGGCGTAGGCCAGAAGGATGCCGGCAATACCAAAGAGGGATGGGAACAAGCGGGCCGCGAAGTTGCCGATGCCGAAGAGTTTAAAGGCGGCGATCAGTTCCCAGTAAAAAAAGATGGGCTTGTCGTACCAGTAATTGCCGAAAATGCGCGGCGAGAAGTAATCGCCGGAGGCGAGCATTTCCTTGGCCGTGAGGACGTAATTCGATTCAACCGGGTCCGTGACGACCAGGAGATGATTGCCGGCAAAGCAAAGGACCGCTGCCAGGACCAAGAGGATCACGCCCGGCGAGACCAGGATTTTCTGCCAGAGGCACTGCCAGACCGAGAGGTCCAGCCTTTCTTCTTTCGCGTGGAATTCATACATAAAAAAACTCCCCTTCCTAATTCCAGAACCATGTGATGGTTACAGTATAGGAAGAGAAGTTAAAGAAATTGTAAACAGAGTAATAAGAATAGTGAAAAGCAGAAGAAAGCAGCCGTTAGTGTCTCACTATCAACGATGAACGATGAACGACACTCACCCGTGGAAGCGGTAGCCGGCGCCCCAGACGGTTTCGATGTATTTCGGCTTGGCCGTATCTTCTTCGATTTTTTCGCGGATGCGGTTGACGTGGACCGAGACCGTCGCCGTTTCGCCTAAGGCCTCGCCGCCCCAGACGCGGTCGAAGAGGGTTTCCTTGCTGAAGACGATGCCCGGGTTCTTGGCGAAGAAGAGGAGGAGTTCGAATTCCTTGTTGGGAAGATTGACTTCTTTCCCCTTGACGAAGACGCGGTGGCCGCTTTCATCGATTTCCAGGTCGCCGTAGCGCAGGACGTCGCGGTGGACTTCGCGGGACGTGAGCTGTTCATAGCGGGCCAGGTGGCCTTTGACGCGGGCTACGAGTTCGTTCGGACTGAATGGCTTGACGATGTAGTCATCGGCGCCGAGGCCAAGACCGCGGATTTTGTCGATGTCTTCCTGCTTGGCCGAGACCATGAGGATCGGGATATCCTTCGTTTCGCGGATGGTCCGGCAAATTTGGAAGCCGTCCCGACCGGGCAGCATGATGTCCAGGAGAATCAGATCGTAAGGCTCACTTAGAGCCCGCTTTTCCCCACTGTCCCCTTCCGTTTCGATATCGACGGCAAAGCCGTTGGCTTCGAGATAGTCCCGTTCCAATTCGGCAATACCCTTGTCATCTTCAATAATCAGTATATGTTTCATGCCTATCATTCCCCTTTCGGTAAGGTAATATAAATCGTCAGCCCTTTCGGCTGCGTCGGCCGCGCCTCGATGGTCCCGCCCATGGCCCGGACGATCTGCTGGACCACGGCCAGGCCCAGGCCGCTCCCTTTCGTCGTATTCGTGCGGGCTTTGTCCGTGCGGTAGAAGCTGTCAAAGATTTTCGGCAGATCCGCATCATGGACGCCGCAGCCGTCATCGGCAAAGGAAAGGCCGTACTTGTCAGGCCCTGCCGCTTCAAGGCGGACCGTAACATGGCCGATCTCCTGATCTTTATATTTCAGGCTGTTGCCGAGGATATTCTCGATGACCCGCTGGAACTGGGCCCGGTCGATGCGGACCGGTGCTGCCGGCACGGCATCCTCAAAAGCAATTTCCAAACCGTGACTGCGGTAATGGACGGCCTGTTCGTCAATATAATCCTTTAAATAGGCGGTGATGTCGACGACTTCCCAATAAAAGGGCACCTGGCCCAAGTCGAGCTTCGAGAAGAGGAAGAGCGTCCGCACGAGCTTGGCCATCTGCTGTGACGTAGTGCGGATCATGTCCAGATAATGACGTTCCTTTTCCGGCGTGTTGGCGATGCCGTCAATGATGCCGCTGGCATAGCCCTCGATTTTGGTCAAAGGCGTCGAAAGGTCGTGGGAAATGCCGGCCAGGAGTTCCTTGCGGTTCTGGTCATATTTGGCGCGCGTCTCTCTGGCAGAACGCAGCTGGAGGCGCATCTTTTCAAAGGCCTGGCAGGTATCGCCGATTTCATCATGCGAGAGGATCGGCACGGGCCGGTCCAGATTCCCCTGACTGATGGCATCGGCCATGTCGCGCAGGCGTTCCACGGGTTCGACGATCTGCCTGGCCATCCAGAGAGAGAGCTTGAGGCCGACGATGATGGTCAGGATAATGGTCAGGACAGCGAGGACATAAAAGGCGATCTTCAGTACTTCTTTCGACGTCAGGTCGATGTATTCGCTGTCCGGATAGACCGACACGGCACCGGCGACGGCCAGATGGACGCCCGTACGGGGCGAGACATAGTAAAAACGCAGGCCCTCGCTGTTCCAGTCGAAGTCGGCATGATTCTGGCTGCGCTTGGGCGTCACTTCCTGGCGCAGATAGTTTTCATCGATGCCGTCCGTATGATAAAGGTCCTGGTCATCACGCCAGATGGCGACGTTGAGGCCCTGGTCTTCCAGATGGTCCGCGGCCTCCAGGAGACGGAACATATCGCCGTTATAGCGGTCGGCCCGCACGCGGAGGCGGCTCAGTTCGAACTGGATGGACATATTCTGCCCGCTTTCAGGCCAGATGAAGGCGATGATGTTGGCCCTGTTGATATTGCCGAACTGCAGGCCCAGGAAGATGGCGATACTGACGAGGGCCGTAAAGAGGACGGGAATGAAGATCATGATGAAGTTGGAAAAAAGGAGCCGTTTGCGCAGCGGCCAGTCCCGGAGTTTCATAGAATCACCTTTCCTTTTAAATACTATATATCATAGTATACTCAGGAAATTTAAACAATCTAAAAATTATTAGTGACGATTTTCTTTGCCTTCTTGAAAGAAGTCTGTTATAATAGAGCACAAGTTTAGTATAGTTTTTTATCTTCACAAGGGGTGTTCTACAATGAGTCAAGTCACAAAAGAAGCAAAAGAAGAAATACGCAATCGCTTCCCGAAGTTCGAAGAAGCGACGAAAGCATTTTTTGCCAAGGAATTAGCGCCGGCGAAATATAAGGGGACGTCGGGGAAATTCGGCTGTTACGGCGAACGGGGCGCCAACAGCGTCATGCTGCGCCTGCGCTTTTCCGGCGGCGCTATCGAAAAGCCGCAGATGGAATTCTTGAGCGATGTCCTGGACCGCTACCAGATCAAGCTGGCCCACTTCACGACGGGTGAAGCCCTGCAGCTCCACCACCTCAACGAAGAAGAAGTCCTCAAACTCTACCAGGAATGCTTCGATCACGGCATTTACTGCGTCGGCGCCGGCAGCGACAACCCGCGCAACGTCACGGCCAGCCCGCTCCACGGCGTCGCTCAGGGGGAATATTTCGACATGACGCCGTACATCAAGGCCGCTGCCAACTTCATCATCAGCATCATTCCGCGCCTCAACCTGCCGCGCAAATATAAGGTCAGCTTCTCGAGCGGCCTCGACAACGAAGGCCATGCGACCTTCAAAGACCTGGGCTTCGTCGCCCGTCCGGACCACACTTTCGACGTCTATGCCGGCGGCGGCTTCGGCCTCAACGGTTCGCGCTTCGGCATCCTAATCGATGAAGGCGTGGACCCCCTCGATATTTCCAACTATATCTTAGGCTACGCCCGCGATGTCTACATGAAATACGGCGACTACGAACACCGCGGCCAAAACCGTTCGCGCTTCATCCTCAACAAGCTCGGCGATGACGCCTTCCGCACGGCTGTCCGCGAAGCCGCTGCCAAAGCCCGCGCCGAAGGCCACAGCCTGGTCATCGAAGAAGAAAAACCGCTGACCAAGAGCGGCGCTGACGACACGGTCCTCGAAGATGTACGCATTGGCAAGCAGAAGCAGGAAGGCCTCTACTACGTCGAATACAAGCCCTTGGGCGGCACGCCGGACATCAAGACCTTCAAAGCCCTCCTCGATGCGCTGATTCCCATGGAAGGCACGGAAATCCGCCTCAACGCCGACGAAACAGCCTACATCATTAACCTTACGGCCGATGAAGCCCGCAAAGTCGCCGCCCTCACCAAAGACGACACGGCCACGACGCCCTTCGAACATTCCGTCAGCTGCATCGGCGCCACGGTCTGCCAGCAGGGCCTGCGCGACTCCCACGGCACGTTCGTGCACATTGCCAAGGTCCTCAAAGAAAAAGGCGTCGATTCGCACTTCCTGCCGAAATGCCACTTCTCCGGCTGTCCGTCGAACTGCACGGTCCAGCAGCTCGGTTCCCTCGGCCTGCGCGGTGCCAGCAAGAAAGTGAACGGCAAGATGGAAGCAGCCTTCAACATCTACGCCGGCGGCAGCTACGCCTTCGGCAAAGAAGCCATCAGCGACGTCCTCGGCGTCATCACCATCAAAAGTCTCCCGGACTTCTTCCTGGCCCTCAACGATACCCTCCTCAAGGCCAACCAGCCCTTCGACGAATGGTATCCGGAACATAAAGAGGACTTTATTGATTTAGTGAATAAATTTGAATAAAAAAAAGCTGTCGCTTACGCGGCAGCTTTTTTCTAACCCCTGATGTATTCATACGCTTCCATGGCGGCGATGCCGCCGTCGGCGGCAGCGGTGACGACCTGGCGCAGTTTCTTTTTGCGGATGTCGCCGGCTGCGAAGACGCCGGGTATGTGGGTGTGCATGTTTTCGTCCGTGACGATGTAGCCGTCTTCAAGGTCCAGTTTGCCTTTAAAGAGGTCCGTCGCCGGGACGACGCCGAGGAAGACGAAGAGGCCGAAGAAACCGTCTTCGGGCTTGGCTTCGATTTTCGTCGTTTCGCCGCTCTTCGTGTTGCGGATTGTAAGCCACTGAAGCTTGCCGTCGCCGCCGGCATCGGTGACGACAGAGTTCCAGAGGAAGTGCAGCTTTTCGTTGGCAAAAGCTTTTTCCTGCAGGGCCGGTACGGCGCGCAGGGCATCACGGCGGTGGATAAGGGTTACCTTACGGGCAAAGCGCGTCAGGAAGAGGGCTTCCTGAACGGCACTGTCGCCGCCGCCAGCAACGTAGACGTCGCGGCCGCGGAAGAAACCGGCATCACAGGTGGCACAATAGGAAATGCCATGACCGGCCAGAGCCGCTTCACTGGGGATGCCTAAGCTGCGGTGGCTGGCACCGGCAGCGATAATCAGCGTCCGGCCGCGGTAGGTACCGCTGGCGCCGACGAGTTCCTTGACCTCGCCGTCCAGCTTGGCTTCACGGATGGTATCGCTCACGCGCTGTGCGCCGAAGCGTTTCGCCTGTTCGGCCATGCGCTGGGACAGAGTGAAGCCGTTCTCCCCTTCCAGCATCTGACCGGGATAATTTTCAATGGCATCGGTCACGGAAATCTGACCGCCGTCCTGACCCTGTTCGATGAGCAGGACAGACTGCTTGTTGCGGCCGGCATAGATGGCGGCCGAGAGGCCTGCCGGACCGGCACCGAGAATCAAGACATCATAGATCATGGCCTTCCCTTCTTTCTCTTAAAGCAGTGCGTCGAGTTTTTCTTTGAGCGCTGCCGGCGGCATGGCACCGATAGCCTGATCGACGACTTTCCCGTCTTTAATGAAGACGAAGTTCGGGATGCTCATGACCTGGAACTGCTGCGCCAGCTGCGGTTCTTCATCGGAGTTGACTTTGCCGATCTTAATCTTGCCGTCATAGGCTTCAGCGAAGTTGGCAACGACAGGGCCCATCATCTGGCACGGGCCGCACCAGTCGGCATAAAAATCGATCATGACAGGGATCTTGCTTTCTACGACTTCTTTCTGGAAATTAGCTGCTGTGAATTTGTATTCCATAAGGAAAACCACCTTTCATGGAGAAATAATCAATAACATTTATTTGTTATTTATATTATACATATAATATAGAACTAGTCAAGTATTATTTTGACTTTTTGTTTTTTTTTAGTAATCATCCATGCAGCGGGGGCTATGCACGGGATTCACGCGGGACGCCCCAGGTGGGCGCCCCTACATCAAACTTCAAATACCAAACTTCAAACTCCTAGTGACCCAGAAGTAGGAGCCGCCTGTGAAGAGGCAGGCGACGACCCAGCAGATGGGGCTGGCGCAACAGATGCCAAAATACCCCCACATGGCGGCCAGGACGAGGGCCGAGATGCCGCGGCCTGTCAGTTCGAGGATGCTGCTGATCAGAGGCACGCTGGAAATGCCCATGCCCTGAAGGGCGTTGCGGTAGACGAAAATCTGGCCCAAAAAGAGGTAGAACGGCACGGACATCTTTAAGTAGAGGAAGGCCTGTTCCATGAGGACTTCATCGTGGTCCGCCGTGAAGAGGGCGATGACGTCGCGGCCGAAGAAATACATGGCTACTGCCGCAACGCAGCAGAAGGCAAAGGAGACGAGGGAGCACTGGCGCACGCCCTGACGGATGCGGTCATACTTGCAGGCGCCGTAGTTCTGGGCTGAATAGACGGCCATGGCGATGCCGAAGGAGACCATCGGCTGCAGGGCGAGCTGTTCGATTTTCGTGGCCGAGACGAAGCCTGCAATCGTTTCCGGGCCGAAGGTATTGCAGACGGACTGGAGGACGAGAATGCCCATGGAAATGATCAGGAACTGGACGGCCATGGGCAGGCCCAGGCGCAGGTGCTGCCAGGCAAAGGCCCGGTCGAAGCGCCAGTCCGAGCGCGTCAGGCGCAGCATAGGAAAGCGGCGGCGCATAAAGAGCAGGCAGAGAACGGCCGAGACAGCCTGAGCGATGACCAGGGCGATGGCCGAGCCCGGTACGCCCCAGCCAAAAACGACGATGAACAAAAGGGCCAGGGCGATATTGAGGAGCGACGAGACGATGAGGAAATAGAGCGGCGTGCGGCTGTCGCCGAGAGCGCGGCAGATACAGGAAAGAAGATTGTAGCTCATCATGGCAATCAGGCCGAGGACGACGATGAGCATGTAATGGTAGGCGTCGTCGTAGAGGACGTCGGAAATATTCATGAGACGCATGATGAGCGGCATGGCCAGGCTGACACCGATGGTCAGGCAGAGGGTAATGCCAAAAGCCAGCATAGCCGACGTGGCTACGGAACGGCGCACGCCGTCCAGGTCTTCGGCGCCAAAGCGCTGACCTGTGATGACGGAAAAGCCCGAAGAAATACCGATAGTCAGGCCGAAGACGGCCATAAAGACCGGCGCCACGGCACCGACAGCCGCCAGGGCGTTGACGCCGATCGTACGGCCGACGATGATGATATCCGCGATGTTGTAGCACTGCTGAAAGACATTGCCGATCAGGAGCGGCACTGTAAAAGCCAGGATGAGGCGGATAGGACTGCCGGAAGTCATACTGCGAACCATAAAAGAAATTCCTCCTTTTAATCATTTTTTAATCATTGACGGTCTATTTCTCAGATTCCTCTCATTTTTCCCATGTACAATCGAAGAAGACACAACTCGTTTTATGTATCTCATTTTCCGGAGGTGTAAAAAATGACATTGAAACCCTTCTCTCCCCTGCCCTTATGGCTGACGCCTTTTACGACGGTACCGCGCTGCCAGCTAATCACGATCTGTACGTATGAAAAAGAAGAGCTCCTGGGCAAAGTCCTGCATCAGCAGGGCTGCCATGTCTGGCAGCCCTCGCGCTTCGGCCGGGCCGTCACGCAGGCCCTGAAACAGATGCAGCGTCACAACCAGATTGCCGTCATCAAAGAATTCACGGTCATGCCCAATCACATCCACCTCTTCGTCCTCTATAAGAAGTTCCATCCCCGCCTGCCGGAATGGTTCATCAGCCGCATCAAGGAATTCCTCAGCCAGTACGGCAAAAAGGACGGTTCCCCAAGAGAACGGCTTTGGGAGACCGACGTGGAAGTACAGATGGTCTACACTGACACGGCGCGTTATGCCATCACGGAGAGCCTGCGGGAATATGCCCATCACTGGCAGTATGACCCGTTCCACATCGAAAAAGTAAGGAAAGGCAGGAAAAAAGAAAAGGGCCCTCAGCACGGCAAAAGCCGTACTAAGAGCGGTCATCACGACGAGTAAAGCTGCCGCTGTCCAAAAGGGCCGGCGCTTTCAGCTGCCGTTCACTGCATTGATTGACATAGCTGTAGAGCAGCGCTTCCAAAAATTTCAAATCGCCCCGGCGCAGACTGACTTTCTCCGGCGTCCCCCAGGCATAACGGACCAGGGTCTGCCAGGTCTTGCGGACGGCTCCGGACAGGGCCAGTTCGGCCATCCCGTCGGGAATGCCTGCCGGCGCATCGTCAAGGTAGTAGGCCGGCTGACCACAGTAGCCTGTACCGCCGTAAAAGACGCGGACCTTTTCGATGTCCGGCAGAAAGCCCGTCAGGGCGACGAGCTGCCAGCCGGCGATGAGGGTCACGATGCGGATATCCTTGAGCTCGATGGCCCTGCCGTAGAGGCGTACCAGATTATAAAGGACGTCGTCCTTCTCGCCGCCGGCCGTCAGGAAGAGGACCATTTCGATGAAAATCTGGGAATAGACATAGCCGTCCCAGGTCAGGTCGCGCAGACGCCGGTTGCTGCGGCAGTCGTATTCCGTCAGGGTATAGACGTCGTCCTTCTCGAAAACGTCAAAGGCCATCTCTGCCAGCGGTGCCAGCGTGCCATAGCCCATCTTGCCCTGCGTGCTGCGCCGGGCCAGGACGTGGAGAAGGCCGGCTTCTTTCGTCAGGACCGTAACGACGAGCTGTTTGGCACTGCTCTTGCGGACCGTGAGGATGACGCCTTCATAAGAACGCGACGGTCTGCGGCCGTAGTAGCCGCTCTTAGTCCTCATGAGGGGCTTCTTCTTTCCCATCGCCGTCCGCTTCCGACACTTCCTGCGGCGGCAGCGGCACGGCCCGCAGGCGGACGATGCGGAAGCGCTGCATTTCCAAGACGATGAACTTATACGTGCCGATGGTCACTTCATCGCGCACTCTCGGCGTGTGGCCCAGAGCATTGAAGACGTAGCCGCCGATGGTATCCGTATCGACATCGTCTTCGACGGGGATATGCAGCAGTTCCTCGACGTCATCGAGGAGGACCGTGCCTGCAAATTCGTAGGCGCCGTCCGGCAAAGGCTGGATTTCTTCTTTTTCCTGGGTATGTTCGTTCTGGATCGTACCGACCAGTTCTTCCAGAATATCTTCCAGACCGATGAGGCCGACGGTGCTGCCGTATTCATCGACGACCATGGCCAAATACGTGCGGCGCGCGCGCATGAGCTGGAGAAGCTTCGATGCCGGCATGATTTCCGGCACCATGAGGATGGGCCGCTTGATGAGGTTCAGATTGCTGCGCTTATGGATATAGAGGTCCATGATATCCTTGATGTGGACCAGGCCGAGGACGTGGTCCTTATCGTCTTCGCAGAGGGGATAGCGCGTGTGGCGCGACTGGCGGATAGTCTGCATGTGCTGGTTCATGGTTTCTTCTGTATAGAGACAGACGATGTCCTGGCGGGGCACCATGATTTCCTTGGCCAGACGGTCGGCGAAGTCGAAGACATTACCGATGAGTTCGCTTTCGACCTGGTCGATTTTCCCTTCTTTGTGGCTGGCTGTGACGAGCATGCGGATTTCATCTTCCGAATGGGCCATGTCGATTTCATTGGTCACTTCCAGGTTGCGGTCGGCTAAAATGGCCTTGCCGATCCAGTTGCCGAAGAGGATGAAGGGCATCAGGGGCCGGCTCCAGGGCTGGATGCAGCGGCGCACGGCCTTGAGGCTCTTTTCCGGGCACTGGAGGCCGATGGATTTCGGGATCAATTCGCCGAAGACCCAGAGGATGAAGCAGAGGACGATGCCCGCGCAGATTTCGATGAGCCAGATGAGCCACGTATGGCCGATGAAAGGCGACAAAAGGCCGTAGAGCCCATAGAGGCCGCAAAAGCCCGCTGCCCCGGCGATGAGCCCCGAAAGGGCCATGCCCAGCTGGGCTGTCCCCAAGAAGACGATAGGCTTATCGTAGAGCGAAAGCAGCGGCTTCAGCGACGTGTCGCCGTCGCGGACGAGTTCCTCCAGGTATTCCCGGCGCAGCTGGGCAAAGGCGAATTTGCCCGTAACGCAGATGGCGCTGACGACGAGACAGAGGAAGAAGATGAGAAAACATTGGACAATCGATTGTACTTCCATGACCACGGCCCCCTACTCGTTCTTGTAGCCGAATTCATTGAGGGCAGCTGCTTTGTTGCGCCAGTCTCTTTTTACTTTGACCCAGATGTCGAGGTAGACCGACGAGCCGAGGAGGTTTTCGATTTCCTGGCGGGCCAGGTTGCCTACTTCTTTGAGGACGGCGCCGTTCTTGCCGATGACGATGCGCTTCTGCGAATCCCGTTCGACGTAGACCGTGACGCGGATGTAGACCTTGTTCTTGCTGCGCTTCGTCATTTCTTCTGTATAGACGGCGATGGCGTGGGGCACTTCGTCGCGAGTGCAGCGGAAGAGCTTTTCCCGTACGATTTCGGCGACTAAGAGACGTTCGGGCTGGTCCGTGATCATGTCGTCAGGGAAATACTTCGGCCCTTCGGGCAGGACTTTCTTCAGTTCGTCCACGACGGCATCGACATTGTCGCCGTTGAGGGCAGAAATAGGGATGATCTGGGCGAAAGGATAAAGCTCGGCATACTCCGTGATTTTCTTGAAGATTTCTTCCTTGGTCATGAGGTCGACTTTATTGATGATCAGGAAGACGGGCACGCCGGCGTCTTTCACTTTGTCCAGGACGAAGAGGTCGCCCGGGCCCTTTTTTTCATTGCCCGAAACGAGGAAGAGGACGGCGTCGATATCGCGCAGGGACTGATAAGCCGCTTCGTCCATGAATTCCCCGAGCTTGTGCTTCGGCTTATGAATGCCCGGCGTATCGAGGAAGACAATCTGGCATTCATCATCCGTATGGATGCAGAGGATGCGGTTGCGCGTCGTCTGGGCCTTATCGGAGACGATAGAGACTTTGTGCTTGATGATGCGGTTGATGAGTGTCGATTTGCCGACGTTCGGGCGGCCGACAACGGCGACGAAGCCCGATTTAAATGATTCCATAGATAAATCTGTTCCTCCTTATAATTCTTCGCCTTCGCGGACATAGCCGAGGCGCTGTAAAATGAATTCTTCTTCTTTGCGCATTTCTGCCTTGTCATCCGGTTCCATGTGGTCATAGCCGAGGATGTGCAGCATGCCGTGGATGGTCAGGTAGGCCAGTTCCCGTTCAAAGGAGTGGCCGTATTCATCGGCCTGTTCCTGTACTTTTTCCAGGGAAATGATGATGTCCCCCAGAAGGGCCGTGTCCGGACCGTCGTAGCCGTCTTCTTCGCCTTCGTTGAGGGCAAAGGAAAGGACGTCCGTCGGCCGGTCGATATTGCGGTACTGCTTGTTCAGTTTATGGATATATTCATTATGGCACAAGAGGATGCTGATTTCCGCATTGGGACCGAGGCCGTAGACCAGGGCTGCTTCTTCGCAGACGCGGTCGATGACCTTTTCGTATTCATCTTTCTGGAACGATGGATCTTCGTAGTTGATGTTGATATTCATGGCAATTCCTCCTATCATTTTTCCTGTTTATAATAATTTTCATAGGCCCTGATGATGCGGCCTACCATATCGTGGCGGACGACGTCTTCGTCGCTGAAGTAGACCATACCCACGCCGCGGACGTCTTTGAGGATCTTTTCGGCTTCCGTCAGGCCCGACATGCGCCGGTCGACGAGGTCGATCTGCGTGGCATCGCCGTTGACGACGACGCGCGAGTGGTTGCCCATGCGCGTGAGGAACATCTTCATCTGTTCCCGCGTCGTGTTCTGGGCTTCATCGAGGATGATGAACGACTCTTCCAGGGTGCGGCCGCGCATGTAGGCCAGGGGCGCGACTTCGATGATGTTGCGGTCGATCATCTTCTGGAACTGGTCATAGCCGAACATGTCGGCCAGGGCATCGTACAAAGGGCGCAGGTACGGGTCGATTTTTTCCTGCAGGTCGCCGGGCAGAAAGCCCAGTTTTTCCCCGGCTTCGACGGCAGGCCGCGTGAGGATGATGCGTTCGACTTCGCGGTTCTTGAGGTAAAAGGCAGCCAGGGCTACGGCCAGGTAGGTCTTACCCGTGCCGGCCGGGCCGATGCCGAAGGTGACGAGATTTTTGCGGATAGAATCGACATAGCGCTTCTGGCCCAAGGTCTTCGGCTTGATCAGGCGGCCGCGCGACGAGATGCCGACCGTATCTTCATAGAGGCTGTGCAGTTCGTCCTTATGGCCTTCTTTGATGAGCTTTGACGAATAGCGGACGTGCTGGGTCGTGAGGTACGTGTTTTCCCGGAAGAGGTAGCGCAGGACGCGGAAGACTTCCGTCACATAAGCCACGTCTTCTTCACTGCCGACGATCATGGCCGTGTCGCCGCGGACGGCGATGCGGCAGTCCGGGAATTCGCGCTGCAGCGTCTTCAGGAATTCGTCTTTCATGCCCAGGACGGCCCGGGCTTCACGCAAGTCGGAAAATTGCAGTTTCTTTTCTATCAAAATGCATGCTCCTTTACTTCATGAATTTACGGACGGCTTTGCCGTGCAGGTAGTCGCAGCGTGCGCCCTGCCGCGTATCGCGCCGTTCCAATTCGTCGTCGATCATATCGCGGATGCGCCACCAGCCCATGCCCCAGTTGGCGAAGTCCGTCGCTTCTTTTGGGGCCCGGCCGATAAGGCGCTGGAAGACCGTGTCGGGCCGGCTGTATTCGAGAAAGGCCACGACGCGACGCACGTATTCTTCGCAGGTCACGAGCTCGATTTCGCCCTTGGCGTACCATTCGGCCATGGCCGTATTCTTGATGATATAGAGGGCATGGAGCTTGACTTCGTCCGAGCCGAGGGCGGCGATAATCTTCGCCGTCTCAATCGTGTCTTCCGTGGTATCCCAGGGCAAATCGAGGATGACGTGCGTACAGGTCCTAAAGGGATAGTCCCGCAGCATGAGCATGGCGTCGATATATTCAGCGACCGTATGGCCGCGGTTAATCTTGGCCAGGGTCTTGTAGTTGACGGTCTGCAGGCCCAGTTCGACGAGGATGTCGACGCCGTATTTCTCTTTGATTTCTGCCATGATGTCGAGATACGTCTCATTGAGGCAGTCCGGCCGCGTCGCTACAGCTAAGGCCACGATGTCGGGCTGGCAGGCGGCAGTCAGGTACTGCCGGAAGCGGTCCGGCGGCAGGTAAGTATTAGTAAAGTTCTGGAAATAGGCGATGAATTTATTGGCTTTGTATTTCGGCTTGATGTGAGCCATGTTCTGCTCGATCTGCTGGCCGATGGTCACGCTGGCCGGCAGGTTCTCATAGCCCGCACCGATGGAGCCGCAGAAGGCGCAGCCCCGCACACCGAGCGTGCCGTCGCGGTTGGGACAGGTGTCGGGGATGCTGATGGGCAGTTTATAGACTTTTTCGCCGTATGTTTCTTTTAAATACGTCGAGTAGACATTATAGCGTTCGTTCAATTCTTTTCTCCTTTAGCCGGGATGACGCACCAGTCGGCCCGGTCTTTCTTTTTCTCTGCCAGGATATAGGCGCCGTCGTCAGGGATATCCTCATAGCGGCGCAGCTCTTCTTTCATGGCGCTGCTGAGCGGCCAGATGCGGCAGCGCATCTTGACGTCGCGCCAGTTCGTAAAATGATACTCCGGCAGATAGTGCTGCAGCCAGGCTTCGTCGCGGAAGATGGCGTCGGTCTCGCTGCGCGGCGCTTCGGCCCAGCCGAGGAAATCCGGATGGAGGCGGAAGCGGAAAAAGGTCAGCATGTCCAGGGCCAGGAGCTCCCGGGCCAGTGCTTTCTGCCCTGCCGTAAGGTCCAGGACGCCCTCGAGGCAGTGCCAGAGGAAGCGGCAAAGGTTCTCATCGGAAAGGGCCTTTTGGTCATTATGCAATACCAGCCACTCGTCTGTCAAGGCTTCGTAGAGCCTCATATAGTCCGGCGCGTACAGGCGGCCGAGCCAATTCAGGAGATACGTGAATTTCCCGGCATTATACGTCCGTTCGAAGACGTCTTCGAAGACCTTCAGATAGGCGACTTTTTCATAAGGCAGCCAGGTCGTTGCCAGGACTTCGTAAGGCCCCTGCGGGTCGTAGCGGTAGTCGTCGGGATAATCGCGGCGGATGCCCGAGCCCTTGAGGAGCTTCAAAAAGCCGATCTGCAGCTTGTGCGGCCTGAGGGCATAGATATCGTTGAAAGACTGGCGCAGGTGGCGGTAGTCTTCGTAAGGCAGGCCGACGATGAGGTCCAGGTGGAGGTGCATCGTATCGAGGGCGACGAGGCGCTCCATGATGTGCGTAATGCGCGGCCAGTCGTTATGGCGGTGGATAGCCCGGAGCGTCGGCTCATACGTCGTCTGGATGCCCATTTCCAGCTGAATGCGGCCTTTCGGCGCTTTGGCCAGGAGGTCAATGTCATCGTCCGTAAGGACGCCCGGTTCGATTTCCAGGTGGAAGTTGATGGGCTTTTCAACGGAAATCATATATTCCATGAGCGGCCGGTGGTGGGCCGGGCTGCAGTTGAAGGTGCGGTCGACGAATTTCACCTGATGGACGCCGGCGTCGACGAACTGCTGCAGCTCCTTGAGGACAAGCGGCACGGAGCGGAAGCGGACGCGGTCATTCATGCCCGAGAGGCAGTACTGGCAGTGAAAGGGACAGCCACGGGAACTTTCGTAATACATGATGCGGTGGTCGAGCTGGCGGAAGTCCTGATGTTCATAGGGAAAGGGAAGACTGTCGAGGTCGGCCACTTCCTGGAAGGCTTCGCTGCCTTTGATGACGCCGCCGACGCGGCCGAGGACGCCGGGCACATCCGTCCCGTCGCCGCCGCGTTCCAACTCTTTGAGGAAAGCCGGCAGCATCTCTTCCCCTTCGCCCTGGAGGACGTAGTCGATATGCGGATAGTCTTCTAAAATCTGCCGTGCCGTATAGGAGACTTCCGGGCCGCCGACAAAAATCTTTACGTCCGGGAAGACTTCTTTAACGAGGTCGATGATATGACAGGTCATCTCGATATTCCAGATATAACAGGAAAAGCCGATGGCCTCGGCCCTGAAGGAGGCGATGTGGCGCAGGATGTCGTAGGCATTCTGGTTGATCGTGTATTCCGCCACGGAGACGGCGACGCCCTGATGGGCACAGGCCGTTTCCAGGCAGCGCAGGGCCAGGGACGACTGGATGAACTTGGCATTCAAAATAGTAAGCAGCGTTTTCATGGAAGACCTTCTTTTCGTTTATATATGTATATTAAGTATACCGCAAGGACGGCGTTCTGTCATGTCTTTTCCGCAGGGCCGCCGTCGTCAGGCTTTTCGCCTGCCCCTTTTTATGATAAGATGAAATAGTATATAGTTTTCCCCATGAAAAGGAGGCTTTTCTTTGTTCAAAATAGCACTGGCCCAGACAAATGTCCATCCCGGCAACCCGCGGCAGAACACGGCAGTGATGAAAGAATTCATCGCCAATGCCAAGACCGCCGGCTGCGACCTGATCATCTTCCCGGAACTGGCCATCCCGGGCTACCTCATCGGCGATATTTGGGATCAGCCCGACTACATCGATGACTGCGTCCGCTTCGGCGACGAAATCAGGGCTTTGTCGGACGGCATCGCCATTGTCTTCGGCAATGTCGCCAAAGAAACAGACCGGGTCAATCTCGATGGCCGGACGCGGAAATACAACGCCATGTTCATCGCCTACAACGGCCGCTGGATTTCACCGGCCCGCTCGCCCTACCCTTTCTATATTAAGACGCTCCTGCCCAACTACCGGGAATTCAGCGACATCCGCTATTTCACGTCCCTCATCGAAGTGGCCCAGGAACGCCATGCCTTCCCGGAAGACTTCCTTTCGCCCGTCCAGATTGCCTTCGACGACGGCCGGAAATTCCGCATGGGGCCCCTCATCTGCGAAGACAGCTGGGATGAAAATTATCCTTTCAAGCCCATGAGCTACTTAGGGAAAATGTACGACATCGACATGTTCGTCAATATCTCCAATTCCCCCTTCACGCTCGGCAAGACCCAGCGCCGGCACCGCCTTTTCGGCCAGGCCATCGAAAAGATCCACTGCCCGGCGGTTTACGTCAACTGCACAGGCATCCAGAACAACGGCAAGAATATCTACACTTTCGACGGGGCCAGCAGTACGTACCAGAAATCCGGCGCCCAGCACGTCGAATGCACGCCTTTCAAAGAAGAAATGGCCATCGTCGACTTCGATGAAACACAGCAGGTCTTCGTCTCGCCGTCGCACCTGCAGCCGCCCAAATCGCAGACCGAAGACATCTATGCCAGCCTGCACTACGGCCTTAAATCCTTCATGGATGCTATCGGCGTCCACAAAGTGGTCATCGGCGTCTCCGGCGGCATCGACTCGGCCGTCAACGCCGCCCTCTACGCAACGGTCCTGCCGCCGGAAAACATTCTCCTCGTCAACATGCCGAGCTGCTACAACTCGGATATGACAAAGAGCCTGGCCAAAGAGCTGGCCGACAACATCGGCTGCCTCTATACGGTCGTCCCCGTCCAGGACAGCCTGGAACTGACGCGCAGTCAGTTCGGCAAAGCCCAGCTCAGTCAAAAGGGAGAAGATAAAGGCCAGCTCGAACTGACGAGTTTCATCGAAGAAAACATCCAGGCCCGTGATCGTTCGAGCCGCATCCTGGCTGCTGCAGCCGCGGCTTTCGGCGGCGTCTTCACGTGCAATGCCAACAAGGCAGAACTCTCCGTCGGCTACGCCACGCTCTACGGCGACAGCGCCGGCTACCTGGCCGCGACAGCCGACCTCTGGAAGCATCAGGTCTACGACCTGGCACGCTATCTCAACGAAAAAGTCTTCCAGCGCGAAGTCGTGCCCCAGGGCAGCATCGATATCGTGCCCAGTGCGGAACTGTCGGACAAACAGGATATCACCAAAGGTCAGGGCGACCCGATCATCTACCCCTACCACGACTACCTCTTCGCGGCCTTCGTCGAACGCTGGCAGCGGGCCACGCCGGAATCGATCCTCGAATGGTACATCAACGGCACGCTGGAAAAGAACATCGGCTGCCAAGTCGACGTGCACCAGCTTTTCCCGACGGCCAAGGCCTTCATCGACGATCTGGAACGCTGGTGGCGTCTCATCGCCGGTTTCGCCGTCGCCAAACGCATCCAGAGCCCGCCTATCCTCTCCCTCAGCCGCCGCCCCTTCGGCAACGACCTGCGGGAAGCCCAGCTGCCGCCGTATTACACGACGCGCTATTTAGAAATGAAAAAACGCCTTTTGGCAAATGAAGCGTAAAAAAACGCCTGCTGTTTCTGCAGCAGGCGTTTTTTCGTGGTTCGTTTGGCGTTTGCCGTGGTTCGAAAGATTCACCCAAATCCAAAGAATAAGGCTGTACACAGGATTCGCACGGGCCGCCGATTAGGGC
>URLP01000020.1 GCA_900548635.1 uncultured Megasphaera sp. | reverse complement strand
TGTGACCAGGGCTTCTGCCGTCGCCGCCGTATCGCCGAGAGTAATCAGGGCCAGGACGTGATTGCCGGCGACGAGTTCCACTTCAATGCCTTCGCGGCGCAGTTCCCGTTCGGCAGTCACGCCGTCCAGGCCGAGGCCGGAAAAGTCGATGGTGATTTTCGTTTCATCGAAGCCGCAGACCGTATGGCCGTCGATGATGTCCCGGCCAAAGACGGTGATGCCCAGGATCTGATTCAATTCTTTCCGTACCTGGCGGGCCAGGTTCAAGGCGCGGCCGATGATCTCCCGTCCTTCCAAAGCCAGCTGCTGGCGCGCGCTATCGAGAGAGGCCAGGAACCAGTAGTGCGGGCTCGTCGACTGGACGATGTTCATCGAGGCCGCCACGCGTTCCGTCAGCGGGAAGTCCCTGCGGCAGTGGAGCATCGACGTCTGCGTCAGGGAGCCTGCCAGTTTATGTGTGCTCTGGGCGACGCAGTCAACGCCGCAGGCTAACGCTTCTGCCGGCAGATCCGGATGGAAGCCGAAGTGAGCCCCGTGGGCTTCGTCGACGAGGACGTAGAGGCCTTTCTCATGGGCGTAGGCCGTGAGGGCCTGTAAATTGCCGGCAATGCCGTCGTACGTAGGATACGTAAAGAGTACGGCCTTTGCCGCAGGATGTGCTGCGACGGCCGCCTTCAGGCTCTCCAGATCCGGTCCGAGCGATACCTGACGCGCCGCATCAAAGCGGCTTTCCATGTAGACCGGCACGGCACCGCTGAGGACGAGGCCGTTGATGACGCTCTTATGGGCTTCGCGGGGAATGACGATTTCGTCACCGTCTGCGCAGACGGCGAGGATCATCGCTTCGATGCAGGCCGTCGTGCCGTTGATGGAAAAGAAAGTCCGGCCCGCGCCGTAGAGATCGGCGGCCAGGTCCATGGCTTCTTTCAAGGGTCCCTCGGGCTGGAACAAGTCATCCAGGGCATACATGACGCCCAGGTCGCGGCGCAGGGCGTCGCCGAAGAGGCGGCGCTGGTAGTCCGAAATGCCCTGGCCCAGTTTATGGCCCGGCGTATGGTAGGCCTTCATATGCTGAGCGCAGTACGCTTCCAAAGCTTCCACGAAGGGCGCCCGCTGCTGTTTCGTCATATCCATGGTGCACCTCATATGGCCGCCAGGAAGGCGCACAGCAGTTCATGGCTCTTTTCATAAGAGAACTGCTTCATCTGCTTCAAGGAACGCTGCAGCGAGCCGTGCAGGCGATATGACGGCAGTTCCTGTGGCGTCACCCAGCAGTAGGCCAGGTGTTCATCCGATAAGGTCACGTCTTCGGTGTCGGCCAAAGCCGTGAAGATGACGCCGTTCAGGAATTGGCCGTCCTTTTTCTGGTAGCTCCAGATTCCCGCCGGCGCTTCCAACTGAATGGAAAGACCCGTTTCTTCCCGAACTTCCCGGCGCAGACCGGCTTCGAAATCCTCCGTGAAGCGCAGGCCGCCGCCGGGAAATTCCCAGTGGTGCAGCTCTTCGGCATCGTTTTTCTGCAGGATCAGCAGTTTTCCCTGATGAAAAATCATGGCCTTTACACTCAGTCCCATCAATACATTCGCTTCTTGTGCCATACCCTCTATCTCCTATCTCGATAATCCCATAATATTGAAATATATATTAGAGTTAATTATATCATAGTTTGTAGTTTTTAGCAGGGACAGAATCCGTTTCATCTGTCTCATTTACATTACTTCTTTACCGGGTTAAAATGATAGTACAGTTTATTTTTAGGAGGTTTTTCTTATGGCTACTAAACGCGTTCTTGCAATTCATGATATGTGCTCTTTTGGGCGCTGCTCGTTGACGGCGGCGCTGCCGGTCATTTCGGCCATGGGCTTCCAAGTCTGCCCTTTCCCGACGGCCATCTTCAGCAACAACCTGACTTACGGCGACTACACCTTCTCTGATTTCACGCCGCATATGACGGAATTCATGGACAAATGGCAGAAACTGGGCTACACGTACGACGCTATCTACAGCGGCTTCTTAGCCGATGCCGGCCAGATTGCCGTCGTCCTCGACGCCATTGACCGCTTCGCCCAAAAGGACGGCCTCGTCGTCGTCGATCCGGCCATGGCCGATGACGGTCATCTCTACCCGGTCTTCAAACCCGATATCGTCCCGGAAATGCGCAAACTCATCGCCAAAGCCACGGTCATTACGCCGAACTACACCGAAGCCGGCCTCCTCGCCGACCGCCCCTACAGCGAAGACATGCCGACGACAACGGAAATGCTCGAACTCTGCCAGAAGTTAGCCTCCATGGGGCCGCAGCAAATCGTCATCACCAGCGTCCCCTCGCCGAACGATACGATTAAAGTCGTCAGCTACGACGCCCGTACGGCTTCCTTCGATGAATGCAGCATCGACCGCATCCCCTTCAGCACCTGCGGCACAGGCGACCTCTTCACGAGCGTCCTCACGGGCTCTCTCCTCCAGGGCAAAGACTTGCACCACAGTGTCCAAAAGGCCTCGAAATTCCTGAGCTACGCCATCAACTACACCTATAAAGACGGCAGCGACTACCGTGAAGGCGTCCAGGTAGAACCGTGCCTTAAGGAATTACTAAAAGATTGATTGTTAACTCTATATAAAATCATGTGCAGTTGACCGTAAAAGTACTTTTTGCTATGATAAAGAAAATATCAATAGTAAGGAGTGCTTTTCTCATGTCTGATTCAAAAGAAAAGACGATGCGCCTGACGCGCATCGCCTTATTGATTGCCTTGAATTGTATTTCTGCGTACCTGATCATTCCCCTGCCCTTCTCGCTCTCACCGATTGCCTTGCAGACGCTGATCGTCAACCTCGTCGCCTTCCTCCTGCCGCCGAAGGATGCGGCCGTCACCATGCTGGCCTACATCGGCATCGGCATCATCGGCGTGCCTGTCTTTACAGGCGGTACGTCCGGCCCGGGGAAGATGCTCGGCCCGACGGGCGGCTACATCTGGGCCTACGTGGCAGCGGTCTACCTCATGTCCCTCTGCAAGGGGAAGGAATACAGCTTCAAGCGCTACGCACTCGTCGCCGTCTGCATCGGCATCCCCGTCATCTACCTCGGCGGCGTCCTGCAGCTGAAAGGCATCACGGCCATGCCCTGGAGCGCCGTCTTCATGAGCGGCGTCGTCCCCTTCATCCCCCTGGACATCGTCAAGAGCATCCTCGCCGCAGCCCTGGCGCGGCCGTTGGTGAGAGTTTGTAGTAATCGATGAACGGCCTACGATGAACAATCAACGTCGGCGGTCCCGCCGGGACGTGCCGTAGATGCGCTGTTTGTCGCGGTACATGTTGTAATCGGCTTCGGAAAGGACTTCGTCGAGGTTTTCGATGGGCGCCTGGCGCACGATATAGCCTAAGGCGATGCTGACGCCGCTGCTGCGGTAGCGTGTCCGCAGGTCCTGGAGCAGTCGCTTCGTCTGCTTTTCATTGACGTCGGGCATGACGACCAGGAATTCGTCGCCGCCCATGCGGAAGACGTGCCGCTTCCCGACGGCGGAGTTCATGATTTCGACGGCTTTGCAGAGCAGCTTGTCTCCTTCTTCATGGCCCCGGTCATCATTGACTTTCTTGAGACCGTTGAGGTCGCCGTAGATGAAGGCTGCTGACGTCCCGGCCGGAAGTCCTTTAACATATTCTGTAAAGCCGCGGCGGTTGCCGGCGCCGGTCAACTGGTCCGTCGTGCTCATCAGGGCCAGAGAGCGGAAGGTGTCGCGGTTGCGCAGCATGGCGGCCAGGAAGAGGGTCAGCGTCGAGAGGAGGAGACCTGCCGATTTAAAAGCCAGGGCCGAGGGATTGATGACGTCCGTAAAGCCCAGGGATTTGCCGGACTGAACCAGATGCCCTACAACCAGACGGTGTACGTTGGGAAGATAGGGCTGGAAATGATGAGCTCTGGCAAAAGCCGGTGCGTCTTCGATAATCGCCATCTGCTGGGCATCAAAAGCGGCATAAAGCGGACGCAGTGTGTCCAGAGGAATATGCTGACAGTGCACTGCCGCTGACTCCAGCCCCTCTTTGTGCCATTCATAGGTCGCACTGACGGTGCTGCCTTTTTCTTCAAAAATGAGGACCCGTTCAGCCTGCAGGCTGTGCCCGATATGGGCCAGCATCTTCTGCAGCCCCTGTTCCGGGTCTTTTTCGCGCATGCCGATGGCGATGACATCGTTGGCCATGACTTCCCGGAAGATGACGTGGTTTTCCGACAAGTCGCGGCCGATGTACTGATTAAGGTCCGTCGCCAGGGTAAAGCGGTAATCCTTCCCCTGCCAGGAGGAGGCCGCGGAAATTGAGTAGCGACGTTTCTCCATCGATGACGTTGAGCTTTTGCAGCTGTTCCTTCTGGGCGGAGATGCGTTCAGAATCGTCAAAATAGCCGACAAGGCCGATGATATGCCGGCCGCGGTAGATGGGGAACTTCGTGGCTACGATATGGCGCGGCCTGCTGTCGATTCCCAAATGGTTTCACAAGTACCCAGGAGGACACGGAGCTCTCCCTTTTCGCGGCTGGGGATGGGCACGAAAAGATGTGTTCTTCCAGGCGCGACTCAAAGCCCCCTTCAAACTGGCTGCAGAAGATGTGGCAGTCTTCATAGCTCATGGGCTGGCCGAAATAATAGCCCTGGATCTTTTCACAGCCTATGGCCTTCAGGAAATCGACTTGTTCCTTCGTTTCTGCCCCTTCGGCCAGGGTATGGTATCCAGAAAAGCAAAACCATCTTCAATAGGCTTTTCAAAATGCAGAGAAATCGAATCCATTCCATCCTGATTAGTTTTGATATCATCAAATACCAATGTTATATTTTCAATTTCAGTATAAAAGTGTTTCATCTGCCTTCCCGCCTATCTCACTTTTTTCTATCGCATCAGATTCTGTCTATTCCTGCAAGTAAGCAAAAGCATTGGCCAAGGCCCGGTTGAGAAGCTTTGAAAATCCTTCTTTCATTTTTTCAGGCGTTACGCCACGCATCAGGCCGCCCAAAGTCATCAAACTTGACACTCATTTAGCTAAACAGCATCATTTGAGTATTACTGACCAGTATCCTTTGCGATGTGTTCCCATGCGTTTTAGGAAGCCTTTTTCCTGCAGCTTCTTTGTATGATATTTTATAGTACCCATGGACAGCGACGTGGCCATCGCAATTTCCGATTGCGTGCTGTCTGGCTTTTTTTTGATATATGCTAAAATAGCTTCTTCCTTATCATTTAATTTTACAGGTAGATCCGTTTCAGTTTGGTCAGTGTTTTTAGTTTGGTTAGCGGTTTGGTCAGTAGTTTGGTCAGTTTTTGCGGTTTGGTCAGTAGTTTGGTCAGTTTTTCGATACAAGTTAACACGCAAATCACCATCAAAGTCAAGAATTTCCGGTTCCCTCAGCCCATAATCACGGCAATCCCGCAAAATACGCGGAAAGCCACTGCCCCACTTTTCAATCAGATTCATGTAAGCAAAAGCATTGGCCAAGGCCCGGTTGCGAATCTTTGAAAATCCTTCTTTCATTTTTTCAGGCGTTACGCCGCGCATCAGGCCGCCCGGAGAAGTAACTTCCAGTCGATCTGAAAAAAGAGCAATCTGAATGGATCCCGGCTCCAAATAATTACGATGTACAAGTGCATTGGCAATTAATTCACGGATACTGTCCGGAGGCAGTTCATAAATATCCTGTCGATAGACTCCCTGAAATCTAGCACCCATGTTGATTTTTTCAAGCACGTACTGATATGCTTTTTCCACTTGTTCCTGAATCGGTGCATCAATTTCCCGTTTATCGATAAAAACGGCTCTATCTTCCGTTTTAAACACAGCACATTGAACAACTGGAGGATACCCAGCCTGATGTGTCAGCATCGCATATGCATAGGTTGGTATAAGCTGGCCTTTATGTTCAAGCAAAACGCCCCACGAAATAAGCTGATTGACTGTCAACTCTTTGATTTCTTGACGCTGGAAATCTGATGCTGCATTTTTTTTAGCCGTTTCTCTCATCGAATGGCATAATGCTGCCACATCAGACTGCTTCACTTTCAGATTTGGAATCGGTTGTTGGTCGAAAAATTTATTTTTCCCTTCTAAAAGTAATTCCTGCAGCATCGCCTGATCCGCAGGACGCGTTGTTCCAGCCGTCCGGATATAGGTTCCTTTCACAAGCCCCTTCTTTTTGATATAATACGGGCGCTGCATTCCTGGCGCAATCTCCAAAATGATAAGCGATTTCCCCTTTACTTCCTGAACAAAAAGATCCGGAATAATCATCGGCGCACAGCTATCCGTAACCGCATTAGTAATAGCATCCATCAGTCGAAAAAGGTCGCTCTGGGGAATACCAACAACCTGCATCGTTCCGTCTTCAATACCAAATACAATCCGCCCGCCATCTCCATTAGCAAAGGCAACAACAGATTTCATATATTTCTGGCTGTCTTCCGGAACCATTTCCTTATATTCTACGTTTTTAGACTCCCCTTGAAGCAATGAATCTTTTTCCATCCCTCTTGCCGCCTCCTCTCAGACTCATTGTAGCAGATTATAAAATTTCCGACAATAAAGCAAGGCCCCCGTACCGCTAGTGCAGGGGGCTTGTCACATAGACACTCATATTATTTTTACCAAAGATAACTATTTTGAAAACAATCCATACAAAGTGATGCAATCGTGTGCCTATGCTTCTACGATAAATTTTTCGCCCTGGGAATATTTTTTCAAACTCTATATTCATAACAACTATCTCTTGCAGGGCATTGCTTATCACCAACAGGGGTTCCATCAGAACTTGATATTTGCCTCATTAGGGAGTGTAAAATAGTTTGTGTAAACCGGTTATTGAACAAATCTAATTTATCCCCTATAATTTGGTAATCAAACATTAAGGATTGGAAACCTCTTGCCAAGGATTCGAATTTTCTGAGGCTTTTGCATAAGCCGATAAAACAGTGGAGTGACAAATCATTCTATGAATTGATAGACAAAATACTTTTTTTAAAACTATGCTAAAAATTTCAAAAATCAGGCTATGCACAGAATTCGCGCGGGACGCCCACACGGCGTCCCCTACAGCACAAGACCTTCGGCCGTGAATTATTTGATATTACCTATATGAGATTTTTAACAATTCACGTGGCGCAGCCCGTTCGTAAGGGCGTCCCTAATCGGACGCCCGCTATGCGCCGCAGGGGCTACCCGAGGCGTCATTGTCAATTTGAGTCTGTTGCAGCACAGCTGCATCTGAGTCCGAGCAAGCCTATTCTTGCCGCAAGTGCTGATAGATTTCGTCTGCGAAGATGCCCAGGACTTCTTTTTTTAGTTCTTCGTTGTCGAGGAGCAGGGTAAAGAAGTCCTGATTCTGGTCGAGGCCTTCGATTAAAGCGTCGTCGATGTTGTTGTCGTAGTTCTTGCCTGTGCGGGAGTTGATTTCTGCGATGATTTGGGAGAGGCGTTCTTCTTTGGCCGGCGCCAGGGAAACCGTGTCGGCTGTCGGCAGTTTGACGACGGGCTGGGCCGTAAGATCTGAGACTTTGTATTCCTTCGTCTTTTCCTGTACGAAATTCGTGGCCTTGATCTTGCCGTCGTCGAAAATATCGTCGCAGCCTTCGGAAAGCAGAATATTGACCATCAGCTTGATGATGTCCCGACCCGTGTAATGATCGCCAGCTTCGGCATTTTCAGAAAAACGGCGGATAATGGTCATAGGAATAATGACTTCCTTGTATTTATCGCTCTGATAGGTTCCGCGCAGTTTATTGGCAATGGACCAAATCATACTCGTTTCTTTCGATACATCCACAGGGGAATCGTCCCACATGGCATCAATCATCTGACGTTCAGATATTCCGTTATCGCTCCATTCTCACGCAGTTATGCGTTGATAGTTAAAGTTTAGTATATCAAAAAATCGGGCTCAAAAGGATACTGCGCATCCTGAAAGGCTGGATTCTATTACAACCGTGTGCCATCAGTCATAAAATTTGGCCATACACAGGATTCACGCGGGACGCCGATTAGGGCGTCCCCTACACCGGCCGTGAATTATTTTGATAGTCGCCCCTATTAGGGGAGGCTTACGCGGCACAGTCGCATCTGAATTCAAATTTATAAAAAAAAGCTGCCGCACGATTGTGCAGCAGCTTTTGTAATTTCACGAATGAAATTATTTGAGTTCGACAGTAGCGCCAGCTTCTTCGAGTTTAGCTTTGAGAGCTTCAGCGTCAGCTTTAGCAACGCCTTCTTTAACAGCTTTCGGAGCGCCGTCAACGAGAGCTTTAGCGTCTTTCAAGCCGAGGCCCGTAACTTCACGGACAACTTTGATAACAGCGATTTTTTTGTCGCCAGCAGCTTTGAGGATAACATCGAATTCGGATTTTTCTTCAGCAGCAGCAGCGCCAGCAGCCGGAGCAGCAGCAACTGCAACCGGAGCAGCAGCGGAAACGCCGAATTTGTCTTCCATAGCTTTTACGAGTTCGGAAAGTTCGAGAACGGTCATATTTTCAATGGCTTCCATGATTTCTTCTTTAGTCATTTTGAAATACCTCCATAGTATCAAATTTAGTTTAGTTTTTTAAGTTATGTAAGCTAAATTAAGCAGTTTCCTGTTCTGCTTTTTTAGCACGTACAGCGTCAAGCACATAAACCATGTTGCGGATATTGCCCTGGAGTACGTTGACCAGGCCAGAGATAGGAGCCTGCATGCTGCCAACCAATTTTGCGAGGAGTTCTTCGCGGCTCGGCAAGCTTGCGAGAGCGTCAACAGCTGCAACATCGATGACCTGACCGTCAGCGAGACCTGCTTTAACAGTCAGCGCTTCCGTCTTTGTTTCTTTGATGAATTCTTTGAGGATCTTAGCCGGAGCTACAGCGTCTTCTGTGGAGAAAGCGAGAGCCGTCGGGCCTTCAAGAATGGCATCCAATGCGTTATAGCCGAGTTCGTCAGCAGCGATACGAGTCAAAGTGTTTTTGATGACTTTGTATTCGACACCGCCTTCACGGAACTTACGGCGAAGTTTCGTAGCGTCAGCAACGGTGAGGCCGGAGAAACCAACGAAAACAGCGCCCTGAGCGGACTGCAGTTTTTCTTTCATTTCTTCAACGACAGCGGCTTTAGCCGGAGAAACGGGATGATTTGCATATGTGGACATGAGTTCGATACACCTCCTTGAACTGGGATTTATATCGTCTTAGCAATCAAAAACGGCCTCATGGGCAAACCACGAGGCCGAACTAGTCAAAGTCAGATATCTGCTAGTTTCATAGCCTCAGATGGCGGACATACGTCCATTATACATACCTTCAGTCTACAGCTAAGAGAGATATTAATTTTCTTCTTTCTTTGCAGCACCTTTGATGCTGTACTGGTTGATGTGGATGCCAGGGCCCATCGTGGAGCTAACCGTGATGGATTTGATGTACTGGCCTTTTGCACCCGACGGTTTTACTTTGATGAGTGTATCAACCAAAGCAGTCAGGTTATCAACCAATTTATCTGCGTCGAAAGATTTTTTGCCGATAAGAGAATGAATGTTGCCGGCTTTATCCGTGCGGTATTCAACTTTACCAGCTTTGCTTTCGGTAACAGCTTTTGTAACGTCCATCGTGACAGTACCAACCTTCGGGTTAGGCATGAGGCCTTTAGGACCGAGGATTTTACCGAGACGACCAACTTTACCCATCATGTTCGGAGTAGCGATTGCTACGTCGAAGTCGAGCCAGCCACCTTTGATCTTTTCTACGAGATCATCAGCACCGACATAGTCAGCGCCGGCAGCCAAAGCTTCTTTTTCTTTATCGCCCTGAGCAAATACGAGGACGGTCTTGGATTTACCAGTGCCATGGGGCAGTACCAAGGCGCCGCGGACCTGCTGGTCGGCGTATTTCGGATCTACGTTAAGGTTTACGGCCAATTCAACAGATTCGTCGAATTTGGCAGTATCCATCTTTTTCAAGATGTCAATTGCTTCAGCAGCGTCGTACTGTTTCTGTTTGTCGAACAGTTTTGCAGCTTCAGCATATTTCTTGCCTACTTTTGCCATGTTTCTTCCTCCTTATGTGGTTTAGCGGGTTACCCCTTCCACGGGCAGCGGAATCATCGATTAGTCGACGATGTCGAT
Source organism: uncultured Megasphaera sp. (assembly GCA_900548635.1). GTDB lineage: Bacteria > Bacillota > Negativicutes > Veillonellales > Megasphaeraceae > Megasphaera. Next base: position 9,052 of record URLP01000020.1, on the reverse strand, counting down.
ACCCATGCTGCGAGCTGTGCCTTCAATCATTTTCATAGCAGCTTCAACGTCGTTAGCGTTGAGGTCCGGCATTTTCGTCGTTGCGATTTCGCGGACTTTATCGCGGCTCAACTTAGCTACTTTGTTTTTGTTCGGTTCGCCCGAAGCTTTTTCCAAACCTGCTGCTTTCTTCAAGAGAACGGCAGCCGGCGGTGTTTTCGTAATGAAAGTGAAGGAACGGTCTTCATAGACTGTAATTTCGACAGGGATGATGAAGCCAGCCTGTTTAGCTGTACGTTCGTTGAATTCCTTGACGAAAGCCATGATGTTGACACCAGCCTGGCCTAATGCAGGGCCAATCGGAGGCGCCGGAGTTGCTTTACCAGCTTCACACTGGAGTTTTACCATTCTTGCTACTTTTTTTGCCATGGTGAGTTACACCTCCTTACATTACAAGATGTGGTCAAACGAATCATTCGATTCTCCCACTCGCGGCAAGTCGCCGCATTTAGAAGTATTTATTCCAGACCCTTCTCGATTTGAGAATAGTCGACTTCTACTGGAGTTTCTCGGCCAAACATATTGACAAGGCCTTTAATTGTCCCTTTTTCTTCATTGACTTCCGTAACGGTAGCCAGGCAGTTTTCAAAAGGACCTTCGGTAATGCGCACTTCTTCGCCAACTTCGACAGAGATATGCGTTTTCGGTTCGCTTTCTATCCCCTGAGTCTTCAGAATCTTTTCGACTTCTTTCGGTTCCAGCGGGATAGGCTTGGTCGCCGAGCCGACAAAACCGGTGACACCCGGCGTGTTGCGGACGACGTACCAGGAACGGTCATTGACTTCCATTTCGATGAGAACGTAGCCAGGGAAGATTTTCCGTTTGACTGTGCGTTTCTTACCGTCTTTGACGTCAATTTCATCTTCCATTGGAATGAGGATACGGTTAATGACGTTTTCCAACCCCATGGATTTGACTTTTTGTTCCAGCGTTTGCATTACTTTATTTTCATAACCGGAATACGTATGGATGACATACCATTTCATATCTGCTTCCATTTAAGCGCAAGCCTCCTATCCGACAATAAGCTGGATTACTCTGAACAGCTGTGAAAAGACTTCGTCAGCTATACCAATGATTACCATTACGATGATCGTGGCGACAATGACCATGACCGTGTAATTAATCAATTCCTTCTTCGTCGGCCAGATGACTTTTTTCATTTCTACCTTTACGCCAGATAAAAATGATTTGCCCGGGTTCTTTTTCTTGTTCTTATTCTTTTGTGCTGCTTTTTTAGCTGAAAGTGCCATATAACCTCTCACATCCAAATAAGATTAGCACAATCTTATTCAATCAATTATTTCGTTTCTTTGTGTAATGTTTCTTTTTTGCAGAACGGGCAGTATTTTTTCAGTTCCAAACGATCCGGATTGTTTTTCTTGTTTTTGTTCGTCCGGTAGTTACGCTGTTTGCATTCTGTGCATGCCAAAGTGATAGCTGTACGCATTCCTTACACCTCTCTTAAAAATAGTCACAAGCCTAGTGTTACGCAAGACTGCCTTTATAATGTATCACAACAGTCCCCTCTAAGTCAAGGAAAATTTTCTGTAACTTAAAAAAGCCAGGCGTTTGTGTGCGCCTAACTTTTTGTATCATATCATGTTTTACGGATAATGTCAAGAGTGCATTAAGATTGTTTGATGTTGCGGGTTTGATGTTTGATGTAGAAGGTTTTAATTTTACCTCCTGCTCCTGCCACATCAAACTTCAAACATCAAACTAAGGCCGCAAAGGCCTCCAGATACGTGTCGAGTATCCGCTGTACCTGAATTCCTACTTCATCCCGGCTGCCGCGGCGGTCTTTCAGCATGGCGAGCCAGCAGTCTTCGTCGATGTAGAGGTAATTCTCGTAGGCTTCGGCAATGAGTTCCTTGGCCGAGCCCATGGCGGCCATGCCTTTGCCTTCGCGCTTGAGATGATCCCGCAGGATATCCAGGGCCAGGTCGAACTGTTCCTGGAAGAGATGGATGATGCCGTGGCAGATGAAGGGATTGGAAAGGTCCTGTTCTTTTGCCTGCTGTAAAAGTTGTAGATGTGTCTGATAGTCCATGTGTGCCTCCCTGTCGGCGTTTTAAACGTGATTCACATAAGCAATATGCGCTGTTCGCGGTTCGTTCGTCGTGTTCGATCATCGTTGGTCGAAGTTTTTTTACAAATTTGCGATGAACGATGCGCAAAGAGGATCCGTGCAGAATGACACCAATCCTGTTCCTGTATTATACCATATAGAAAAGAAGCAGCCCTGCTGTCAGGAGGAGACAGGGCTGCTTCGTCGATAAAATGGTTTGGGAATTTAGCCGGAGATTTTCTGTTGTGCTGCGCAGGTTTCTTCCAGGACCTGTTTGCCCGCAATGCCGGGCTGGGTCATTTCCTGCGGCGAAAGGATGATGTCGATCTGTTCTTTCGTCAAATAGCCGTGTTCCAAGATGATATCGCGGATTGGGCGGCCCGTAGCATAGGCTTCTTTGGCCAACATGGACGAGCGTTCATAGCCGATGTGCGGCAAAAGGGCCGTGACGATACCGACGCTGTGGTCGACCCATGCCTGGCAGGCTTCTTTGTTGGCTTTGACGCCTTTGAGCAGGTATTTGACGAAGGAATGGACAGCGTTGGTCAGATACTGCATGGAATGGAAGAGATTGAAAGCCATGACCGGTTCCATGACGTTCAGTTCGAACTGGCCGTTTTCGACGCCCAGGCTGATGGCCATGTCGTTACCGATGATCTGGTAGCATGTCTGATCCAAGACTTCGGCCATGACGGGGTTGACCTTGCCCGGCATGATGGAAGAACCGGGCTGACGAGCGGGCAGCTTCAGTTCGTTGAGTCCGCAGCGCGGACCGGAAGCCATGAGGCGGAAGTCATTGGCCATCTTGATGAGCATCAGGGCCGTAGCTTTCATGTTGCCCGAAACTTCGGCGAAGATATCCGTATTGTTCGTCATATCGATGAGGTTGCGGGCCGTCACGAAAATGTCACCGGTCAAAAGGGACAGTTCTTTAGCGACGGCTTTGATGTAGGCCGGTTCTGCATTGAGGCCTGTGCCGACAGCCGTGCCGCCCATGTTGATGACGTGGACGCCTTCGAGAGAGCGGTCGATGCGTTTGCGGCCGCGGGCGACAGCGGAGGCATAAGAGCCCATTTCCTGACCGAGCGTAATAGGAACGGCATCCTGCAGGTGCGTACGGCCCATCTTGATGACATCTTTGAATTCATCGGCCTTGACGTCCAGTTCCGCTTCCAGTTCCTTCAGAGCGGCACTCAACTTCTTGCCTTTCATGCTCAGGCAGACCTTGATGCTCGTCGGGAAGACGTCGTTCGTCGACTGGGCCATGTTGGCGTGGTTGTTCGGCGAGACGATGTCGTAACGGCCTTTTTCTTTGCCCATGATTTCTAAGGCGCGGTTGCAGAGGACTTCGTTCATGTTCATGTTGACGGAAGTACCGGCACCGCCCTGGATCGGATCAACAGGGAACTGGTCGAGCCACTGGCCGTCGATGATTTCACTGGCAGCCTGTACGAGGGCGCTGCCGATTTTCTTGTCAAGCCGTCCCGTTTCCATGTTGGCGAGAGCAGCTGCTTTTTTGACAATGGCCATAGCCTGGATGAAGTCCGGATCGAGATGTTCGCCTGTAATATGGAAGTTTTCCAGCGCCCGCATGGTCTGTACGCCGTAATAAACGTTATCCGGTACATTCATTTCCCCTAAAAAGTCATGTTCTGTTCTCATAATATCCTCCCCAATACCAAATCATTGCACTGATGCATTAAATATTTTGTATACAGTATGCAAGTAATAATTATAGCGATATTGTTGTAATTAAATTCATACCCCTCCGGCCTCCCCAGACCGTGACATACAAGAAAAGGCGCTGCTGAAATTGCTTTCAACAGCGCCTTTGCCGTACGTACTATGAATTTACTTATATCATAGTCCCTACTGCAGCAGATGTCAATATTTATTCTGCTGTTTTATTTTTAATTTAGACTTCTTACAGACTTACGCTTCTTCGATAGCGCCGGCAGGACAGTTGGCCATAGCTTCCTGAGCTGCGTCATTCGTAGCGTCCGTCGATTCAGCATAGGCTTCAGCCATGCCCGTATCATCGTTCATGCGGAAGACTTCCGGACAGGTTCCTACGCACATACCACAAGCGATGCAAGTATCATTAACTTTGTATTTCATAATGAGTCACTCCTTTGTCGGATGATGGATCCGAATACTTGGTTGAGTAAGTGTTCCTTACTGTGCCTATAGTATAGACCCATTCGGGCCGGAGTGTCGTTGTATTTGCAACAAATTTATGAAATTAGCGGTACGAGGCCTGATAAATGGCGACGCAGTCTTCTTCGCTCATGGGCATGCGGTCGGCCATGAAGAGGCCGGCCATGGCCGTCTTGGCATTGTGGGCCATCTTGTGGAATTCATCGGAGCTGATGCCGTAGTCGGACATCTTGAGGTTGTCGACGCCGCATTTTTCCTGCAGTTCCCGCAGGGCATCGAGGAAGTCTTCCGGTTTCGCCGCATCGGGTTTGCCCATATGGCGGGCCAGGATGATGAAGCGGTCGTCGCAGACGTGGATGTCGATCATGTGCGAGAAGTAGGCCAGGCTGATCATAATCAGGCCGGCGCCGTGCGGCAGGGCCTGATGATAGGCACTGAGGGCGTGTTCCAGGGAGTGTTCGCTCATATTCGAGCTGAGACACATTTCCAGGCCGCCCAGGTAGTTGCCGAAGGCTACGCGTTCGCGGGCTTTCATGTCGATGCCGTTCTGGACGGCTGTCGGCAGATAGGCGCTGATCTGGGAAATGGCTTCCAGGGCGACCATTTCGCTCATCAAGTTGGCTTTATTGGCCAGATAGCCTTCGATATTGTGGAACAAGGCGTCGAAGCCCTGATAGGCCGTGAATTTCGGCGGCACTGTGGCCATCAGTTCCGGGTCGATGATGGCCAGGACCGGGAAGAGGGACGGCCCTTTGACCGGCGTCTTTTCGTTCGTATCTTCGTTGGTAATGACGCCGCCGGCATCCGTTTCCGAGCCCGTCCCGGCCGTCGTCGTAATGGCTACGATGGGCAGGGGCTTGACGGCAATGGGCTTGCCTTTGCCCGTGCCCTGCGTGATGTAATCCCACAGATCACCGTCATTCGTCGCTACGACGGCAATCCCCTTGGCCGCATCGATGCAGCTGCCGCCGCCGAGAGCGACGAGGAAATCACAGCCATTTTCCCGGGCCATGGCACCGCCGCGCATGACCGTCGATTTCAGCGGGTTCGCTTCGACCTGATCGAAGAGGACCGTTTCTACGCCGGCCGCATGCAGTTCTTTTTCCGTCCGGTCCAGGTAGCCGTTGACTTTCGTCGACTTCCCATTGGAAATGACGAGCATGGCCTTCTTGCCGGGCAGGTCCTGTTCATGCAAATGGTTGAGCTGACCAGCACCAAATAACGCTTTTGTAGGGACAAACATCTGAAAAGACACGATGACACCACTCCTTGTCTGATACGAAAACAAGGCTGTGCAGAGAGAAAGAACCCCCTCTTGCGACAGCCCTGTCGGAAATATAAAATTTAATTTACGTGCCGATTATACTACAATATTTTATTATTATCAATTGTTTATTTTATTTTTTAATTATTTTTCGGTTGAAGCGAAATATCTGTTGCGGCATAGCCCGCATTGACGACCGCTTTCAAAAGGTCTTCGTCTTTGACGGAATCGTCGACGATGACTTCGGCTTCACCTCTCATCAGATTGACTTTCGCTTTCTTGACCCCTGGCACAGCTTCCAAGGCCTGCGTCGCATGGTTGACACAGTTCTGACAAACCATACCGGAAATAGAAACGTATTTTTTTGTCCCCGAAACATCATCATGATGGAAAAGATTGCTGAAAAACCCCATAAGTCATATCTCCCCTCTCTATTTCATTAAAATAAAAATAGTAATTCTCATCATCATTATTATAAGGTCTCTTAAAATGGATTTCAAGTGGGATACTGTATACATGATTCCATATTTATGAATTATATTGACGATGCTGTATGCATCATAGTACACTATAGTTGACGAAAAGTTTATTAAATTAAACTCTTTTGTTAATTTTATTAAAATTAAGGAAGTGATTATATGTCGTTTTTCCACACCAAATCCGTTGCCCAGCTCCATGCCGATTCTGAAAATTCAAACCTCAGCAAAGATTTAGGCGTCATGGACCTGACATTTCTTGGCGTTGGCGGCATCATCGGTGCCGGCATTTTCGTCTTGACAGGTATTGCAGCTGCCAAATACGCCGGTCCGGCTATTTCTATTTCTTTTGCCCTGGCAGGTCTCCTCTGTATCCTCGTCGGTCTCGCTTACAGTGAATTCGCCTCCATGATTCCTTCATCAGGCAGTGTCTATTCCTATACTTTTGCCTCCCTTGGCGAAGGCATGGCCTTTCTCACCGGCTGGTCCCTGCTCCTCGGCTACACGGTCACAGGCAGTGCCGTTGCCGTCGGCTTTTCCGGCTACCTGGCGGGCATCCTCAAATCGTACGGCTATATCATCCCGGAAGTTCTCTTAAAGACCCCGGCTGAAGGAGGCATCATCAATCTTCCGGCAGTCATCATCATCCTCCTGCTGGCCCTGGTCCTGATCCGCGGGACAGAACAGAGTGCTAAACTGAATACGGCCCTGGTCTTCATCACCCTGGCCGCCATCATCTCCTTCATCTGCATCGCCACACCTCATGTAGAAATGGCCAACTTCGAACCCTTCGCACCCTTCGGCGTCCAGGGTATCCTGAGCGGTACGGCCATCGTCTTCTTCTCGTACATGGGCTTCGACGCCGTCGCCACATCGGCTGAAGAATGTAAGAAACCGGAACGCAACCTGCCGATTGGCATCATTCTTTCTGTCTTCATCTGTATGTGCCTCTACGTCGCCATGGCCCTCTCTCTGACCGGTGCCATCAACTATACGGACCTGAATACGCCGGAACCGGTCGCCCATGCCCTGCGTATCCTCCACTGGCCGGGCGTGGCCAATCTCGTCGCCGTCGGCGCCATTGCCGGCATCACGACCGTCCTGCTCGTCCTGCTCTACGGCCAGGCCCGCATCTTCTTCGCCATGAGCCGCGACGGCATGGTCCCGGCGCGCGTCTGCAAGATCCACAAGCGCTACCACACGCCGTACATAGTCACCGTCATGGGCGGCATCTTCGTCTCGATCATCGCGGGCTTCGTCCCCATCGGCGTTATCGCCGAGATGGCCAACATCGGCACGCTCTCCGCGTTCCTGGTCGCGGCCATCGGCGTCCTCGTCCTGCGCATCACGAAGCCGGACGTGCCGCGCACCTTCCGCTGCCCGCTCGTCTGGCTCATCGCGCCGCTCGCCGTCCTGACCTGCGGCTACCTCATGTACCACTTGCCCTGGGAGACCTGGGTCCGCTTCATCGTCTGGTGCACCTTCGGCTGCCTCGTCTACTTCGGCTACAGCTACCAGCACAGCGCCCTCGCGCATCCGCACGACGACGAGGAATGAGTGCGGCGAAAATCACGCCGCGGGTACATTATGCTTTGACAAAAATTATGACCTGGTATAAAATTAAGGCTGTAACGAAGAAGAATTGTCCTGTGCTACAGGAGCATCTCTGCTCCTGAGGAAGGAATAGGGAATAGAATGTTTGTACATGAACTGATCTGCCAGGGGGAGCCTGATTCCCTCGCCATCGTCGATCACGAGCGCCGCATCACCTACCGCGAACTGCAGGAGCACGTCGCAGCCTGCCGCAACCGCCTCTACGCTGCCGGAGTCCGCGTCGGCGACCGCGTCAGCATCTTCTCCCGCAACAGTGCGGACTACATCTACGCCTACATGGCGATCGCCTCGCTCGGCGCCATCGCCGTGCCGATCAATTTCCAGCTCAGCAACCGCGAAATTGCCTACATCATCAAGGATTCCGGCTCGCGCCACATCCTGACGTACCAGCCGCTGAACCTCGTCGACGCGCTCTCCGCACTGCGCTGCGACATGCGCGTGACACAGCACGACATCCGCCAGATGGGCAAGATCGACGCGAGCATCCCGGCTGCGCCGTCCCTGCCGCCGACCTTCGATGAGCAGAACCCCTGCGTCATCATCTACACGTCCGGCACAACGGGCTCGCCGAAGGGCGCCGTCCTCTCGCACCGCAACCTCGTCACCAACGCCAGCCAGATGAGCATCATGCACTGCAAGGCCGAGCACCACGTGCTCTGCGTGCTGCCGATGTACCACTGCTTCGGCTGGACCTGTTCCGTGCTCTACCCGCTCTACTGCGGCGCCGAGATCGTCATCCTCGACTCCTTCACACCGAAAGAGACAATCAGCGTCATCCGCGAGGAGAAGATCAACGACCTCTACATCGTGCCGTCGATCTGCAGCCTGCTGACGAAGCTCGCGAGCAAGGAAGACATGGCCTCGCTGCGCCTCGTCGTCTCGGGCGGCACGACACTGCCGCTCAAGATCGAGCAGGACTTCATGAACAAGTTCGGCGTCGACATCTGCGAGGGCTACGGCCTTTCCGAGACGTCGCCGGTCGTCACGATGAATCCGCCCGAAAAGCCGAAAGTCGGCTCCTGCGGCCCCGTCGTGCCGGGCATCGCCTGGAAGCTCATCGACTCCGACGGCAATGAAGTCCCGAAGGGCGAGGCCGGCGAGCTCATCGTCAAGGGCGACAATATCATGCTCGGCTACTGGAACCTGCCCGACGCGACGAAGAACGCGCTGCGCGGCGGCTGGCTCCACACGGGCGATATGGGCTATGTGTCGGAGGATGATTTCCTCTACGTATTGGGGCGCTTCAAGAGCCTGCTGATCGCCAGCGACGGAGAGAAGTACAGCCCCGAAGGAATGGAGGAGGCGATCGTTGATAAATCGCCCTTCATCGACCAGATCATTATCTATAACAACCAAAGTCCCTTCACCGGGGCGATCGTCGTACCCAATCGCGACGCCCTGCGCCGCGAGCTCGACGCCCGCGATATCCCG
>URLP01000019.1 GCA_900548635.1 uncultured Megasphaera sp. | reverse complement strand
ACAAAAAAATCTGCCGCGTAAGCGGCAGCTTTTTTTATTTCACTTTATTCTTCAGTGTCCCGATGGCGGGGATGGTGATTTCTACGGTGTCTCCGGAGTGAAGGAAGCGGGGCGGGTTGAAGCCGACGCCGACGCCGCTCGGTGTACCTGTGGCGATGATGTCGCCCGGGAAGAGGGTCGTGCCCTGAGAGATGGTGTGGATCAGTTCGGGGATGGTGAAGATGAATTCACCTGTTGAACCGTCCTGACGGACTTCGTTATTGACTTTCGTGATGATGTCGAACGTGTCCGGCGCGGCATCGCGCAGGAGAATATTCGGACCGATGGGGCAGAACGTATCGAGGCTCTTGCCGTGGAACCACTGGACGTGATTGGCCTGGAGGTCCCGGGCCGTGACGTCGTTGAGAATGGTGAAGCCGTAGACGTGGTCCATGGCTTCGGCGATGGTGATGTCCGAGCCTTCCTTGCCGATGACGACGGCCAGTTCACCTTCATAGTCGAGCTGGGACGTGACGTTCGTATGCGGGTCGATGAGATCGTCCGGACCGATGACGGCCGACGTGGCCTTGGTAAAGATGACTGGGTACTTCGGCGGCTTCGGCATGGCCGTCTTGTCGAATTCGGCGATGTGTTCCGTGTAGTTCTTGCCGATGCAGAAGATATTCCGTTCCATATGGGGGATAGGGGCCATGAGGCGGACTGTGTCGAGGGGCTTGGCTTTGACGGCGCCGGTCTTTTCATTCTGTTCCAGCGAATCGGCCAGGGCCAGGAGACCGTCGTTGCCCTGACGGATGAATTCCAGCATCGTTTCCGGCAGGGGTGTGAAAAAGGCTTCTTCCAGGGCGATGGCGCTGTAGACGCCTGTTTCTTCTTCGTTGAGGACGCCCCACTGGACGAAACCGAGGTCTTCAAAGGTAACCAGCTTTTTTATCATCATATGTTTCAACTCCTGTTCTATTTGGATATCTCATTATACCATGAATGGCAGGGCAATTATAGGCCTCTTTCCCGGTAGCCATTGTAGGCGTCCTTGTTTTATGCTAAAATAAAATATCATACATAAAGGGGAGAAACATCGATGGATAACGAAACGACCAAAAATTTTATTGAAACCATTATCGATGAAGACAACGAAAAAAATACATACGGCAAAAGAGTGCACACTCGTTTCCCGCCGGAACCGAACGGCTATCTCCACATCGGCCACGCCAAGTCGATTTGCCTCAATTTCGGCATTGCCAAGAAATACGGCGGACTGACGAATCTCCGCTTCGACGATACGAATCCGTCCAAGGAAAATACAGAATATGTCGAATCCATCAAGCGCGATGTCAAATGGCTCGGCTTCGACTGGGATGACCGCATGTTCTATGCATCCGACTATTTTGACAAACTCTACGAATACGCCAAGAAGCTGATCCGTCTGGGCAAAGCCTATGTCGATGATCTCTCGGGCGATGAAATCCGTGAATACCGCGGCACCTTCAACACGCCGGGCAAAGAAAGCCCGTACCGCAATCGCAGTGTCGAAGAAAACCTGCAGCTCTTCGAAGAAATGAAGGACGGCAAGTATGCAGACGGTGAAAAGGTCCTGCGCGCCAAAATCGACATGGCCAGCCCGAACCTCAACATGCGCGACCCGATCCTCTACCGTATCGTCCATGCGACACATCACCGTACTGGCGACAAATGGTGCATCTACCCGATGTACGACTTCGCCCATCCTGTTTCGGACGCCATCGAACGCATTACCCATTCCATCTGCACCTTGGAATTCGAAGCGCACCGTCCGCTCTACAACTGGGTCCTCGAAGACTGGGAAGACCCGGAAGGTCAGAAACCGCGGCAGATCGAATTTGCCCGCCTGAACATCACGAATACCATTACGAGCAAGCGCAAGCTGCGCCTCCTCGTCGAAAAGGGCATCGTCAGCGGCTGGGATGATCCCCGCATGCCGACCATTTCCGGCATCCGCCGCCGCGGCTACACGCCGGAATCAATCCGCGACTTCTGCGAACGCATCGGTGTTGCCAAAGCGGACAGCACGGTCGACGTTTCGCTCCTCGAATACTGCATCCGTGAAGATTTGAAGATGAAAGCGCCGCGCCTGATGACGGTCATCGACCCGATCAAGGTCGTCCTCACGAACTATCCTGACGGCAAGACGGAAACCATGACGGCTGACAATAACCAGGAAAATGAAGCCATGGGCACGCGTGAAATGACCTTCAGTAAGCACCTCTACATCGAACGGGGCGACTTCATGGAAGAACCGGTCAAGAAATTCTTCCGCCTCGCACCGGGCCGTGAAGTCCGCTTGAAATATGCCTATATCATCAAGTGCGAAGAAGTCATTAAGGATGATGACGGCAACATCGTCGAACTGCACTGCACGTATGACCCGGAAAGCAAGAGCGGCAGCGGTGCTAATGCCAACCGCAAGGTCAAGGGCACGCTCCACTGGGTCAACGCCGAAGATGCTGTCGATGTCGAAACGCGCGTCTATGATTATCTCCTCAAGAGCGACGGCAGCGAAGAAGAAGGGGAAAACAAGGATTTCCTCGACCAGATCAACCCGCACAGCCTCGACGTCTATCAGAGCAAGGCGGAAAAAGCCCTCGCTTCGTATCACGTCGGCGATAAGTTCCAGTTCCTGCGCCAGGGCTACTTCGTTATCGACCCGGATACGACGCCGGACCATCTCGTCGTCAACCGCATCGTCGGCCTCCGCGATACGTGGGCAAAGATGCAGAAAAAGAAAAATAAATAATTCTTTTATGAGAATTTGCTGAAAAATGGGGCGGCCTGCCTCGCGAAAGATTAGAATTTCGTGAGAACGGCGCCCCTTTCGTTTCTATCGTGTATAATGGAGGTAGGTTATGAAGACCCCGGGTTCACATAGTCTGTTCTTCTTTTTTATTTTCTTGATTGTCGGCGGCATCCTCGGCGGCATCGTTGGCGATGCCCTGTATGCCGTCCCGGCTTTGCGCGGGATCATGCCGGCCCTGACGCAGCACTATGAAATTCTGAATATTCAGAACATCCATCTGAATCTCTATCTCATGGAACTGCAGTTCGGCGTTCATTTGGCACCGAACCTGCTCAGCATCGTCGGCGTCGTCCTGGCAGCCGTTCTCTTTCGTCATCTTCAGTAAACAGGAGGGATTTCATGCTCATTTTAGCTTCTGGTTCACCGCGTCGCCGCGAACTGCTGACGCAGATTGGCGTTGCTTATATGGTCAATCCGAGTACGTATCACGAAGAATCACCTAAGAAAAAAGACCCGCAGAAATACGTCCAGGCCCAGGCCCTGGGGAAAGCCCGCGATGTAGCGGATAAATACCCGGGCCAGTGGGTCCTCGGTGCCGACACGATCGTCGCCGTCGACGGGGAAATACTGGGTAAGCCGAAGAACGAAAAAGCAGCGGCGGCCATGCTCCATGAGCTGTCGGGGAAGAAACATTCTGTCTATACAGGCATCGCCCTGATCAAAGACAAGAAGGAATATACGAAAGTCGTGGAAACGAAAGTCTGGTTCCGCCGCTTAAGCGAAAAGGAAATCAAAGCCTACGTCGCTTCCGGCGAACCGCTGGACAAAGCCGGCGCCTACGGCATCCAGGGCCGGGCCGCTGCCTTTGTCGATAAGATCAATGGCTCTTATACGAATGTCGTCGGCCTGCCCTTGTCCCAGGTATGCAAGCTTTTCCACAAGGCCAAGGTCGATGTATGAGTGCACCGCTCCCCAGTCTTGCTGTTTGTGAGAAACCGCGGGAAAAATTTCTCCGCCACGGCCCGTCAGCCGTGACGGATCAGGACCTGTTGGCGATCCTTCTCCGGACGGGTACGAAGGGACATTCCGTCCTCGACGTATCGCGGCAGGTCATCCGCTCGCTGCCCGGCGAGAATCTCTGCTATCTCGGCGATACAAGCGTCGCCGACCTCTGTGCCATTCCCGGCATCGGCACGGACAAAGCCGTTGCCGTTTGCGCCGCTGTCGAACTGGGCCGGCGTATTTCCCGGCAGCGCGTCAAGGAAGAAGCGCCGGATTTCAGTACGCCCCAGGCCATTGCCGGCTATGTCATGGAAGACCTGCGCTTTTTGCCGCAGGAACAATTCGGTGCCGTCTACTTGTCGACGAAGAATCAGCTCATTGCCTACCGGACCCTGACCATCGGCACGATCAACGCCAGTCTGGCCAAGTCGCGGGAAGTCTTCCGCTATGCCCTGCGCTACAACGCCGCTGCCGTCGTCCTGGTCCACAATCATCCTTCAGGCAATCCGGAGCCGAGTCACGAGGATATCGTCGTCACCCAGCGCATTGCCGATGCCGGCCAGATCATGGAGATCCCCGTCCTCGACCATATCATCATCGGCGACGGGACCTTCGTCAGCCTCTGCGAAAGAGGTTATATCTGAGGACAGATGTATCGAGACAAATGACAGGTCTTCATGCTATAATGGAGGTAAAATACCGGCTGCCTGTCAGGCGGTCTCTGAGGTGACTATCATGATTCTTTATTTTTCTGGAACGGGAAATTCATTATATGCAGCGAAAAAACTGGCAGAACTGACGGGGGATACGGCCGTGCCCATGACGGCTATCCGCGGTCAGTGCCGCCAGGACCGGATCATCGGTTTCGTCTTTCCCGTCTATTTTGGGGAGCTGCCGGATCCCGTACGGGACTTCATCGCGCAGGTCCAGTTCTGTAAGTCCACGTATTTCTACGGCATCGCCACCTGCGGCAGTTCGCCCGGAAGAGCCCTGCGGACGATGAATCATATTTTGCGGCGCCAGCACTGCACCTTGTCATACGGCGCGGTCCTGCCGATGATTGCCAACAGTACGATTGCTTCGCGGCGCCATATCCATTACGACGTAAACCGCCTGGACCATGCCGACGAAGTGATTTCTGAAGCGGCCTCCAAGATCCGCGGTCAGATTGAAGATAAAGCGGCCCTGCGCTCTTCTTTCTCGGCGGCGCTGATGAACATCGGCATGATCCGCCGTGCCGGCGAACGCTGGCTGACGCCATCTGTCGATGCCGACCGCTGCATGGCCTGCGGTCTCTGTGCCCGCATCTGTCCTGTGAGCAATATCATCTGTACGGCCAAAGGCGCTGTCATCGGTTCTCACTGCAGCTACTGCCTGGCCTGTGTCCACTGGTGTCCCTATCAGGCCGTCACAGTCCACGGCAAACAAGTCCTCGCCGAAGACCAGTACCACCATCCCGACGTCACTGCCGAAGACATGACACGGCGCTAGGGGGCGCGGGAAGGTTTCAATAAATAACGCCAGTACTGCAAACTGCAAACTAAAGAGGTTTGTCGATTTATCGACAGCCTCTTTTTTCTTGCTTTTTTTTGCTGTTTTCTGTAGTATAATAAAATGGAAAAACGATTTACCATCCGTATAGAGAGAAATGAGGGTATGCAATGGAAAAATTAGCCATCATCGACATGGGCTCCAACTCGATTCGCTTCGTCGTCATGCAGATTGCTGATAATAAGTCTTATTCTTTACAGTATCAGGAAAAGGAAACCATCCGCCTGGGCCACGGCCTGAGCCAGACCGGCGTCATCAGCGAAGAGGGGATAGAAAAGGCCATGACCTGCCTCCATGTCTACAAGCACATCATGGAAGTCATGGATATCAAGAAATGCTGTGCTGTCGCGACGGCAGCCGTCCGCAATGCCAGCAACGGTGAAGAATTTCTGAAGCGCATCAATGAAGAAACGGGAATCACGATGAGCGTCATTACAGGGGAACGGGAAGCGTACCTCGGCTATCTCGGCGTCATCAATACGATTGCTATGAAAGATTTTCTCATCTTCGACCTCGGCGGTGCCAGTGTGGAAATGACTTTGGTCCGCGACGGCGAAGCCGTCCATTCCCTGTCCGTCCCGATCGGTGCCGTCACGCTGACGGAAAAGTTCGGCACCCAGGGCAACCCTGATGAAGATGCCATCGCGAGTCTTACGAAGTTCGTCCGCAAGAAGCTCGGCGACGTCGACTGGATCCAGGATATCAACCTGCCCATCGTCGGCATCGGCGGCACAGCCCGCAACTTCGCCAAGATGGACCAGCGGGCGACGAATTACGAACTGCCGAAATTGCATAACTACATCATGTCTGTCGACCATTTTGATACTCTCTATTATGAAATCACGACGCGGTCCAGTGCGAACCGCAAGAAGATTCCCGGCCTCTCGAGCGAACGGTCGGATTTGATCGTCGCCGGCGCTGCCGTCATCAAGACCATCTTCGAGATGACGGGTAGCCCGGAAATGGTCGTCAGCGGCTGCGGCCTCCGCGAAGGCCTGTTCTATGAACACTATGCCGACTGCTGCCATCTGCCGTCGCCGCGTTTCTCGGATATCCTCGACTTCAGCGTCCGCAATTTCCTCGGCACGTTGAGCGGTGTCATCATCAATCAGGCTCACTACGACCAGGTCACGCGCATTGCCGTGAAGCTCTTCGATGAGCTCCAGCCCCTGCACGGCTACGGCCCGCGGCAGCGCCTGCTGCTGCAGACGGCGGCCCGCATGCACGATGTCGGCAAGATCATCAATTTCTATGACCATGCCCGCCATTCAGCGTTCATGATCGCCCATGCGCCGCTCTACGGCCTGACTCAGTTGGAACAGATCATCACGGGCTTCATCGCCGGTTTCCATCACGGCATCAGCCGCAAAATCGTGCGGGCTTACCGCTATGCCAATATGCCCAGCAGCGATGACTGGGTCATGATCCGCAAGCTGTCGACGATCCTGGCCCTGGCCGAAGCGTCGGACCTGACGTACGAACAGATTGTCACGGATATCGATGTGACGATGGCTGAAAATGTTGCCGTCATGATCCTGACGACGACGCCCGGTGCGACGTACAACGCAGCGGATTACGAAATGAAGCAGCTGAGCAAACAGTTCAAGAAGGAATTCGGCGCTTCCTTGCTCCTTGTATGGAAGTGATGTTTGAAGTTTGATGTTTGAAAAGGGATTGTGCATGACGGCAGAAGCTTTCGTGCGGCAATCCTTTTTTTTTACAAAAATTATACATACATGCCGTGACTTTCATGTATAATAGAAGGAGTATTAAAAAGACAAACAATATACAGTCAAGAAAAGTGGGGAAAGTAATGGAAAAACAAACCCGAAATGTTTTGGGTATCATCCATATCGGGACGGTCAATATGACCTTGAAAGTCATTGCCTACTCGTCGTTGGACGATATGGAGATCATCGAAAATGTATCCCGTGAAGTACGCTATGGGGAAAAGGCCTTCCAGCGCCATCATGTCAGCTTTCATTCGCTCAATGAAATTTGTCAGATCCTCCTGGGCTTCCGCCAGCTCCTGCGCGATTACGATGTAACGGATGTCCGCGTCCTCTCGACGACAGCTATTTCCGAAGCCGACAACCTGCTCGGCGTCCTCGACCAGATCCGCATCCGTACGGGCTTCGACGTAGAAGTCATCCATATGACCAAGGAAATTTACTACAAATTCTTTGGTCTTTATTATCATGTCCTCAAAGGGACTTTCAATTTTGCCGATAAGGCGGTCATGCTCCTGGATATTACCTCCGGCGGCGTCGGTCTGACCTGCTGGAAATCGGACCGCCTCCTGTTCCAGCAGAACATCCACATCGGCTCCCTGCGCATCCTGGAAAACTTTACGGAAAAACAGCGCAATGAATTGACTTTCCCGACGGCTGTGCGCGAATATATTTACGGCACCCTTTATCCGCTCTGGAAGGGCGTCCAGCAGTACAATATCAAGTATATCGTCCTTTCCGGCCGCGGTGCCAATCTGATTGCGCGCCTCATGGGCAAGACCAGTGAAAAAGGCCTCTTCTTGATTACGCCAGATGAACTGCGCCAGTTCGTCTATTCTTTCCGCGGTGTCACACCGTTCAAGCTCATGAAGCGCTTCGGTTTGTCCCAGAACCTGGCCAATGTCATCATGCCGACGATTCTCTTGTATTATGAACTGTTGCGCATCGTCGATATCGACATGCTCGTCGTCATGCCGACGACTTTCACCGAGGGCTATACAATGCACTATGTCGCCGAAAAGACGCATAACGACTACATGGCCCATCTCCAGGGCCTGCTCCTCGATATGATGCGCCGTATGGCCAATAAATATTTGTCCGACTCCGTCCATTCGGCCCGCATCGAAGAATACTGCAACGTCCTCTTCCAGGCGCTCTACCAGTTCATCGGCCTCGATTACCAGTACAATTATCTCCTGCGCCTGGCCGCCATTTTCCACGAAACGGGCAAATTCATCAACATCCGCAAGCACAATCTCTGCACGTACAACCTGATCCGGGAAACAGACCTCTTCGGTCTTTCGGATCAGGAAAAGGAAATCCTCGCCGCCGTCGCTTACTACGCTTTTGACGGTGCCCTGCGCGATTCGTCCGTCATCTATCAGGACTTGACGCCGCGGCAGAAGCTCATTGCCGCGAAATTGACGGCCATCTTCCGCCTCGCCGATTCCCTCGACAAGAGCCACCTCGGCAAAATCAGCTCCATCCGCGCCGAACTGCATGATGACGAACTCATCGTCTATTACCGGGCGGAAACGGACATTTCCCTGGAACGCTGGACCTATCTCAAGATGGCCGACGATTTTGCGGAAGTCTTTGGTATTTCTACGAAGTTAGTGAAAGGATAAGATAATCATGGCAGATTTTACAGACAGTCAGTATTTTTTGAATCGTGAATGTACGTGGGTCAAATTCAACGAACGCGTCCTGCGTGAAGCCATCGTGCCGTCCAATCCGCTTCTGGAACAGCTGAACTTCATCGCCATCGCCGCGTCCAACCTGGATGAATTCTTCATGATCCGCGTTGCCGGCGTCAAGCACCTCGTCGAAAGCGGCGTCCACCATATCGATATCGCCGGTATGACGCCGCAGGAACAGTTCGATGCCATCCAGTCCATGGTCCATAAGCTCGTCGCCGATCAGTACCGCTATTATGCCGATATCCAGAGCAAACTGCAGGCCCGCGGCCTGCACTTCATCGGCGTCGATGCCCTCGATGACGACCAGCGCCTCTGGCTGGAAAGCTTCTTTGAACGGGAAATCTATCCTGTCGTCACCCCCATGGCCGTCGACTCGAGCCATCCTTTCCCGTTCCTCTCCAGCCTGAACCTCAACCTGGCCGTCCTCCTGCGCCGCAAGAAAGGGGACCGCTCCGTGAAGACGGCCATCCTGCCCGTGCCGACGTCGGTCATCGACCGCATCATCAAAGTGCCGGAAAGCATCTCGCCCGCCGGCAAGCCCCATGACGGCCAGCAGTTCCTCTTTTTGGAAGACGTCATCGCTGCCTATGCGGAACGCTTCTTCCTGGGCTGCGATATCCTGGAAGTCGAACCGTTCCGTGTCACCCGCGATGCGGACCTCGATATCGACGATGATGCCGAAGACCTCCTGATGGAAGTCGAAAAGAGCCTCAAAAAGCGCCGCAAAGGGGCCGCCGTACGTTTGGAACTGGCTGCTTCGGCGAGCCGCATGATCCGCGATTTCCTGCGCGATGAACTGCAACTCGAAGACCGGGATATCTATTCCATCCCGGGCCCCCTGGACTGCAAGGTCTTCTTCTCCTTCGTCGGCATCGACGGCTATGACGACCTGCGCTATCCGCCGGTGACGCCGCAGCCGTCGTCGGAACTGGCCGCTATCGACGCGCCGGATTTCTGGTCGGCCATCGCCGAACGGGACGTCATGGTCCACCATCCGTACGAAACCTTCGAAACGGTCGAACACTTCATCCAGCTCGCCGCTGTCGACCCGCAGGTCCTGGCCATCAAGCAGACCCTGTACCGTGTCAGCAGCAAGTCGCCGATCATCGCCGCCCTGGCTCAGGCCGCAGAAAACGGCAAACAGGTCACGGTCCTCATGGAAGTCAAGGCCCGTTTCGATGAAGAAAACAACATCCACATGGCCCGCAAGCTGGAAAAAGCCGGCTGCCACGTCATTTACGGCATCATGGGGCTGAAGACGCACTCCAAGATCACCCTCGTCGTCCGCCGCGAAGAAGACGGCATCCGCCGCTACGTCCATCTGGCCACGGGCAACTATAACGGCAAGACGGCCCGTATCTATACGGACGTCGGCATCATCACGGCCAATACCCTGATCGGCGTCGATGCCTCGGCTTTCTTCAACCTCCTTTCGGGTTATTCCGATCCGCCCCAGTGGAACAAGCTCGCCGTGGCACCGCTCAACCTGCGGGAAACGATCTATAAGGAAATCGACCAGGAAATCGCCCGGGCCAAAGCCGGCAAGAAAGCCCTCATCGTGGCCAAGATGAATTCTCTCCTCGACAAATACGTCATCGCCAAGCTCTATGAAGCTTCTGCGGCAGGCGTCAAGATCCGCCTCATCGTCCGCGGTATCTGCGTCATCCGGCCGCATCTCCCGGGCATCAGTGAAAATATCGAAGTCCACAGCATCGTCGGCCGCTTCCTGGAACACAGCCGTCTCTTCTACTTCTACAACGGCGGCAAGGAAGACGTCTTCATTTCTTCCGCTGACTGGATGCCGCGCAACCTCAACGAACGCGTCGAACTGATGACGCCTGTCGAATTCCCGCCCCATAAGGAACGGGTCAAACGCATCCTGAAACTTTATTTCGACGACAACGTCAAGGCCTATGCCATGAACAGCGACGGCTCGTACCGCTACCTCGCCGACGAACGGGGCGACAAACCGGCTGTCAACGCCCAGGAAACATGCCAGCGTCAGGCCGAACGGCTGGCGTCCGAACGGAAGAAGGAAAAACGCCAGTTCCGCAAAGTCGTCCTGCGTCCGCGTCCTGCTGAAGAAGACAAGTGATTTGACAAGCCTTTTCCTCTTTGTTAAAATGAAAAGAAACGCTTAGGAGGAATGGCATGAACTGGAAAAGATTCAGCTTGACTGGATTCAGGAATAAAGGTCCCATTACACGGATGTATGCGACGCTGATCGCGCTCTTGGTCATCGTCTCCCTGACGGGCTTCATCGACCGGGGGAAATCAGTGACCCTCGTCGCGGACGGCACGACGCGCCAGGTATATACGCACGCTGTCAATGAACAGGCATTGATGCGGGAAAACAATATCGCCATGGGCGACCATGACGAAATCGACGTCTCGACGCAGAAACTCGAAGACGGCAGCTACGTCAAAGTGCGCCGGGCCATCCCGGTCACCCTGGAATACCAGGGCCAGACCCAGGAAGTCTATACGGCCAAGCATAATTCACAGGAAGTGGCCGAACAGTACGGCTACAGTAAAGAAAAGTACCGTCCCTACGGCGACGTCCAGCAGTCGCTCCAGGCCGGTCAGCACATCGTCATCGGCCACGTCTCGCGCAAGACGATCACCGAAGATGAAGTTGTACCGTACGCCATCGAAAGCATCCCTGATGAAACGCTGGGCCAGGGCGAAGAAAAAGTCGTCCAGGAAGGCCAGAACGGCCGCAAGCGGGTCAAGCTGAACATCGTCAGTGTCGACGGCCAGGTCGCCGACAAGGAAACGGTTTCGACAGAGCTCATTTCGGAAATGCAGCCCCTCATCCGCAAAGTCGGCACGAAGGCGACCGTTGAAATCAATACCAACAGCGGCGATATCTCGCACTACCAGAAAGTCATCACCATGGAAGCGACAGCGTACCTGCCGACGGACGGTGACGGCCAGTGCATTACGCGCATGGGGACGCGGGCCCGCTACGGCGTCGTCGCCGTCGACCCGAACGTCATTCCCCTGGGCTCGACGGTCTTCATCCCGGGCTACGGCGTAGCCCGCGCCGAAGATACGGGCGGCGCCATCCTCGGCAACCGCATCGACCTCTGCATGGAAGATTACGATGCCTGCATGAACTTCGGCCGCCGCACCGTTCCGGTCTATGTCCTGAACTAAAAAACTAAAAACTGCAAACTGCAAACTTATAAAACAGGGCAGGCATGAAAAAGTGCTTGCCCTTGTTTTTTGGATATGCTATAATATTCAAGGTTTGAATACCAAGATTCATATTACACACGCTTGGCGAGTCCGGCACTGTGCCTTTCTCAGGAAGGGGAGGGTGAAGACGGACGATGACCGGGCGGAGGAAAAAACAGGAGGAATCACAATTATGGCAGTAGTATCTATGAAACAATTATTGGAAGCCGGCGTTCATTTCGGTCATCAGACCCGCCGTTGGAACCCGAAGATGGCTCGCTTCATCTTCACGGAACGCAATGGTATCTACATCATCGACTTGCAGAAGACCGTTAAGAAAATGGACGAAGCTTACAATTTCGCCCGCGACCTGGCTGCTGAAGGCGGCAAGATCCTCTTCGTAGGCACGAAAAAACAGGCCCAGGAAACGATTAAAAACGAAGCAGAACGCTGCAACCAGTTCTTCGTCAACGAACGTTGGCTCGGCGGCATGCTCACTAACTTCCAGACCATCGAAAAGCGCGTAAAACGCCTGAAGACTTTGGAAAAACAGGCAGAAGACGGCACTTTCGAAGTTCTGCCCAAGAAAGAAGTTACGGTCCTCAAACATGAAATGGAAAAACTTCAGAAATACCTCGGCGGCATCAAAGACATGAAGAAGCTCCCGGATGCACTCTTCATCATCGACCCGAAAAAAGAAGAAATCGCTGTTTCTGAAGCCCGCAAACTTCATATCCCCATCATCGCTACGGTTGACACGAACTGCGATCCCGACGTCATCGACTATCCGATTCCGGCAAACGACGACGCTATCCGCGCTGTCAAACTCCTGACGGGCCGCATTGCTGACGCTGTCCTCGAAGGCAACCAGGGCGAACAGACTGAAGAAGGCGCAGCTGAAGGCGCTGAAGCAGCCGAAGAGAAAGCAGCTGAATAAGATTCAGCACTGTTCTTTGAGAACTAAATGGTTATAATATAAAGGTAAGGAGCTTCGCTTCTTACCTTTATTCAAACTGTATATTCACATTACTTTTAGGAGGAATACTCATGGCTATTACAGCAGCAATGGTAAAAGAATTAAGAACAAAAACCGGTGCAGGCATGATGGACTGCAAAAAGGCACTGACCGAAAGCAACGGCGATATGGAAAAAGCCGTCGACTTGCTTCGTGAACACGGTCTCGCAGCTGCCGCTAAGAAAGCAGACCGCATCGCTGCTGAAGGTTTGGTTTATTCTTACATCCATGGCAACGGCCGCATCGGCGTCCTCGTCGAAGTCAACTGCGAAACGGACTTCGTCGCTCAGACTGACAACTTCAAAGCACTCTGCAAAGACATCGCAATGCAGATCGCTGCTGCAAAACCGGCATACCTCAAACGCGAAGAAGTTCCGGCTGAAGTTTTGGAACATGAAAAAGAAGTTCTCCGCCAGCAGGCCCTGAACGAAGGCAAACCGGAAAAGATCGTCGAAAAGATGATTACCGGCCGTCTCGAAAAATTCTACAAAGAAAACTGCCTCCTCGATCAGGAATTCATCAAAGATTCTGACAAGACGGTTCAGCAGGTTGTCACCGAAGCCATCGCTAAGATCGGTGAAAAAATCGACATCCGCCGCTATACACGTTATGAATTGGGTGAAGGCCTGGAAAAACGGAACGATGATTTTGTTTCTGAAGTAATGGCACAAGCTAAATAAGACTGCATAAGAGAACACCCAAGCCGTGTTCTCTTATTTTCTAATTGGACTTGTACATTCACAGGGGAGGCACTCTTTATGGAAGCGAAAAAATATAAGCGTATCGTATTGAAACTGAGCGGCGAAGCACTGGCCGGCAAACAGGGCTACGGCATCGATCCGGAAACGGTCGAAACCATTGCCAAACAGATCGTCGAAGTCAATAAGCTCGGCGTCCAGGTCGCCATTGTCGTCGGCGGCGGCAACATCTGGCGCGGCCTTTCAGGGTCTGCCAAGGGCATGGACCGCGTCTCGGCCGACTACATGGGCATGCTGGCAACGGTCATGAACTCCCTGGCCCTCCAGGATGCGATGGAAAAGAACGGCGTCACGACCCGCGTCCAGACGGCCATCAATATGCAGCAGGTCGCTGAACCGTATATCCGCCGCCGTGCCATCCGTCACTTAGAAAAAGGCCGCGTCGTCATCTTCGGTGCCGGCACGGGCAATCCGTACTTCTCGACGGATACGACAGCGGCCCTGCGCGCCGCCGAAATCGAAGCCGATGCCATCCTCATGGCCAAGAACGGCGTCGACGGCGTCTACGACAGCGACCCGAAGATTAACCCTGATGCCAAGATGTTCAAACATCTGACTTATCTCGACGTCATCAACAAAGACTTGAAAGTCATGGATGCGACGGCAACGACGCTCTGCCGCAACAACAACATCCCCATCGTCGTCTTCAATATCGACAAACCTGGGAACATTGTCGCTGCTGCCAGCGGAAAAGATTTGGGTACTGTAGTCGACAAAGAAGACTAAACGCTGTATGATATACTTATAAAAATAAAATAAGGAAGTGATTGACATGGAAGTAAAAGAAGTCATTGCCCAGCACGAAGCAAAGATGGACAAGACCATCGAAGCCCTGAAACGGGAACTTTCCTCTATCCGCACGGGTCGTGCCAGCGCGTCCCTCTTAGACCGCATTACCGTTGATTACTACGGCACGCCGACACCGGTCAAACAGGTCGCCAACGTAGCCGTTCCGGAACCGCGCATGATCACCATCGCCCCGTGGGAACCGAAGATGCTCGGTGAAATCGAAAAGGCCATCCTCAAATCGGACCTTGGCCTTAACCCGAACAACGACGGCAAGCTCATCCGCCTGGAAATCCCCCAGCTGACGGAAGAACGCCGCAAAGAACTGAGCAAGAAAGTCAGCAAGATTGCCGAAGACTCGAAAGTCGTCATCCGCA
Source organism: uncultured Megasphaera sp. (assembly GCA_900548635.1). Taxonomy (GTDB): domain Bacteria; phylum Bacillota; class Negativicutes; order Veillonellales; family Megasphaeraceae; genus Megasphaera. Next base: position 4,503 of record URLP01000019.1, on the reverse strand, counting down.
ATATCCGCCGCGACGCCAACGAAACCATCAAGAAGATGGAAAAGAAGAAGGAAGTCACGGAAGATGACAGCAAAGAAGGTCAGGACAATATCCAGAAGCTGACCGATAAAAAAATCAAGGTCATTGACGAAATCAAAGCGAAAAAAGAAAAAGAAGTCATGGCCGTATGATGGATATACGGATTTTCATTGGCATGCCGTTACGGTATGCCAAATCTGTATTACAGGAAAAAAATATTCCTTATGTCATAGAGCGGACGGTATCGCGAAGCCGCTTTTTCCACTGTGATCCCGGAGCGACCTACGTCATCCGGGCCCAGGAGAGGGAGGACGGGACCGTTTCTCTCCTCGTCAATGACAGCCTGGAAATGAGCGAGTCCGTCGCTGCCGTACTGCGAAATGGAGACGTACAGAATGATTAACATTTTTGGCAAAAAGAAAGCACCGTCCGGCACCGTGTCCGAAGCGATGCTGGATCCCAACAACATTCCCCGCCATGTCGCCATCATCATGGACGGCAACGGCCGCTGGGCCAGACGCAAAGGCCTGCCGCGCAGCTACGGTCACCGTGCCGGTGCCGATACGCTCAAGCGCATCGTCATCGCTGCCGACGAACTGGGCATCAAGGTCCTCACGGTCTATGCCTTTTCGACGGAAAACTGGAAGCGTCCCGATGAAGAAGTGACGTACATCATGAAGCTCATGAAGAGCTACCTGAGCAAGAATCTCCTGCAGCTCAAAGAGCACAACGTGCGCCTGCATGTCATCGGCGACATGAAGCGCCTTCACCCGGATCTGCAGGAAGCCTTTGCCAAGGCCGAAGCGGAAATGGCAGCCAATACGGGCCTCGTCCTCAATGTCGCCGTCAATTACGGCGGCCGTCTGGAAATCACCCAGGCAGCGCGCCGCCTGGCGGCTGAAGTCCAGGCCGGTGCCCTCAGCCCGGAAGATATCACGGAAGCTACCCTGGCCCGGTATCTCTATACGGAACCGGAGAACGACGTGGATCTGCTCATCCGTCCCGGTGCGGATAAACGGGTCAGCAATTTCCTCTTATGGCAGATGGCCTATGCAGAATTCTGGTTCACTCAGCTCTGCTGGCCGGATTTTACGAAAGACACACTCGTCGAAGCCATCTTGTCCTTCCAGGGGCGGGAACGGCGCTTCGGCGGCTTAAAATAAGGTAGGGAAGGTACGCAATATGTTGGCAAAACGAATATTGACAGGCATCGTCGGCGGTGCCTTTACGATTTTTGTGATTTACGAAGGGAATTGGCTCTTCTTCATCATGATGGCCCTCTTGTCCCTTGTGGCCTGGTACGAATACGGCAACATGGTACGCAAGGTCAAGGCCGTTCCGGCCGATAAATTCGGCGCCGTCTGGCTCGTCGCCATCCTGGCGGCCTATTGGTTCGGCAGTACGAAGGTCATGCTCGTCCTGGCCTTGGCCCTCCTCTTCTGGCTCATGCTGCGGACCGTCTTTTTCCACAGCAAGATCAAGCCCGCAGACAGTGCCTACAGCCTTTACGGCCTCTTGTACATCGGCTGCGGTTTTTTGGCTATGCTGGCCCTGCGCAGCGGTTCCGCCGCTTCTTTCATGCAGGGCAGCTTCAGCGCCGTCATGTTGGAACCGGCACGCTTTTTCGTCTTTCTCCTTGTCTTTTCGACCTGGGCCAGCGACACCTTCGCCTTTGCCGTCGGCAAGATGATGGGCAAGGTCAAGCTCTGCCCGACCATCAGCCCGGGCAAGACGCGGGAAGGGGCGATTGGCGGTTTCGTCGGGACCCTGGCAGTGGCCCTTATCTTTTCACTGATCTTTAAGTTTGCTGTCCTCCATGCCCTGGCTATCGGCGTCATCGTTGGCATCATGGCACCTTTGGGGGACCTTGTCGAATCGATCCTCAAGCGCACGTGCGGCATCAAGGATTCGGGCAACATCATCCCCGGCCACGGCGGCGTCCTCGACCGCTTCGACAGCCTTCTCTTTGCGGCCCCGGCCGTTTATGTCTACTTGATGCTGGTCATCTAAAGGAGGCGGAGCGATGAAGAAAATCTTGATTCTCGGCAGCACCGGCTCTATCGGTACGCAGGCTGTCGACGTCATCGAAGCCCATGCCGATGTCTTTCAGCTCGTCGGTGCTGCGGCCTATTCCCATTGGCAGGACGTCGCCCGTCAGATTAAAGCACACGCGGTGAAGTGGGCCTGCATGGTCGATAAAGACGCCGCTGCGAAGCTCCAGGCCGCTGTCGGCAGCGATTGTACCGTTTTTTCTGGTCCCCAAGGGCTCCTGGAGCTCATCGATGAATGCGATGCCGATATCGTCCTGACGTCTCTCGTCGGCGCTGCCGGTATCGAGCCGACGCTGCACGCCATTGAAAAAGGACTGGACATCGCCCTGGCCAACAAGGAGACCCTCGTCGCTGCCGGCGAACTGGTCATGAAGGAAGCCGCTGCCAAAGGCGTCCGCATCCTGCCCGTCGACAGTGAACACGGAGCCATCTTCCAGTGCCTTCAGGGACGACGGCCTGAAGAAGTAGAGAAACTCCTGGTCACGGCCTCGGGCGGTCCGCACTTCCGCCGGCCGGCCTCGGAATTTGCTTCCATTACGGTCGAACAGTGCCTCAAGCATCCGACGTGGAATATGGGCGGCAAGATCACCATCGATTCGGCGACGATGTTCAATAAAGGTCTGGAAGTCATCGAAGCGCACTGGCTCTTCCACATGCCTTTCGACAAGATTGAAGTCGTCATCCAGCCCCAGAGTATCATCCATTCGATGATTGAATTCATCGACGGCTCTGTCCTGGCCCAGCTCGGCATGCCGGACATGCGCCTGCCCATCCAGTACGCCTTTACCTATCCCGGACGCCTGCCTGTGCGCGGGGCCCGGCCCATCGACTGGCGTACACTGGGGACGCTGGAATTTTTCCCGCCTGATGACGAGAAATTCCCGTCCATCCGCCTGGCTTATGAAGCCGGCCGCGTCGGCGGCACACTGCCCTGTGTCCTCAACGGCGCCAATGAAGTGGCAGTCTATGCTTTTTTGCGCAAAGAAATTCCTTTTACGCGTATCTTTGATATTGTCCGTACTGTCATGGAACGGCACAGCGTCCTGCCGTGCGACTCGCTGGAACGGATCCGCGAAGCCGACGCCTGGGCCCGGCGCTGTGCCAAGTCCCTGCTCTGAGAAAGGAGTACTTTGTGGGTATTACTATTTTAGCGACGATTTTCGTCTTCAGCCTCATCATTTTCGTCCATGAACTGGGGCATTTCGCGACGGCCAAGTGGGCAGGCATGCAGGTCGACGAATTCGCCATCGGCTTCGGCCCCAAAATCTGGAGCGTACGCCGCGGTGAAACGGAATATTCCCTGCGGGCCGTGCCCCTTGGCGGCTTCAACCGCATTGCCGGCATGAGTGAAGACGAAACGCTGAATGAACGGTCTTTTTTGAGTAAATCCGTCACCAAGCGCCTCATCGTCATCGCCGCCGGCGGTATCATGAATTTCGTCCTGGCCATCATCCTCCTCTGGGGGCTCTTCTTTGCCGTCGGTACGATCACCGTTTCGCCCGAAGCCGTTGTCGGCTCGACCATCGCCGGTTCGCCGGCAGCCCAGTCAGGTCTTGAAGCGGGGGACCGCATCGTCCGCATCGGCAATACGGATATTTCCCGCTGGAGCGATATTTCCCAGGCCGTCGCACCGTACAGTCACGACGTCGTCACGGTGGAAATCGAACGGGACGGTCAGCGTCAGGGTGTCGAAATGGTGCCCGAAATCGACAGTACCTCGAAGAAGGCCATGCTCGGCGTCATGCCCCTGACCACCAAAGAAAGCCATGGCTTCCTCGAATCAGGGGCCATGGCCGTGCAGCGGACCGGCAAGATCTGCCGCCTCATGCTCGTCGGCCTCTATCAGATGGTGACGGGTGAAGAAAAGGCGGAAGTCGCAGGCCCTATCGGGGTAGCCCAGCTGGCCGGCCAGGTGGCGGCCTCAGGCTTTGCCAATCTGCTCATGTTCACGGCCTTCCTCAGCCTCAACCTGGGCATCCTCAACCTCTTACCCGTACCGCTTCTGGACGGAGGTTATATTATTTTGCTGATTCTCGAAGGAATCACGCGCCGGCGGATGCCGAAACGGGCGTTGTACTATATCCAGGTCACAGGTGCAGTCCTCCTGGGTTCTCTCTTTCTCTTCGCCATGTTCCAGGATATCAGCCGCTTCTAGAAAGGCAGGCTTTCCATGAAACGTAGAAAATCTCTTCCCGTCCGGGCCGGGAACGTCACCATCGGCGGTGACGCGCCCGTCTCGGTCCAAACGATGTCGACGGTCAATCCGGCCCATATCGCCGAAGCCATCGTCGATGCCCGCCGCCTGGCGTCGTACGGCGCTGAAATCCTGCGCTTTGCCGTGCCGGATATGGCGGCTGCCAAAGGGCTGGCTGCTGTCGTCAAGGCCGTGGACATCCCGATTGTCGCCGATATACACTTCGATTACCGCCTGGCC
>URLP01000018.1 GCA_900548635.1 uncultured Megasphaera sp. | reverse complement strand
AGAACCTCGCACTCTGGCGTTCATTCAGTTCATTGTTCAGTTTTCAAAGGTCATCTGTCGTTGCTCTCTCGCGACGACTTGTTTATTTTAGCAAACCCGGAAAGGTTTGTCAAGGAATTTTTTGAAGTATTTTTTTCAAAAGATTCCGCTCTGTGGGGCCTTGCCCCGACAGCTCATTTAGTATACTACTTCGTAAAGGTTGTGTCAAGAGGAAAATAAAAAAAGAGGCCCGCAGGCCCCTTTTTTTATTCATCCATTAAAATTCTGCTTTCCAGACACCGTGGAGGTTGCACGATTCGTAGACGACGCCGGAGTCGACAGCGTCGAAAACGGCCTTCGGTTCTTCACCGGGTTTGAGGAATTTGACTTCCAGTTTATCGTCCGTTGCCAGGGCGATCCATTCGATATGGTGTTCTTCGAGCATCGGGTGGATGACGGAGCCAACGGTGACTTCAATTTTATCGCCTACGCGTTTGATATCAGGGATGTGTTTTTCTTTCGCTGCATCGACGGATCCGACGGCGATCGGTTCAGCGCCTTCTACGCTGCCGCTGAGCAGAGCCAGTACATTTTTGCCTTCGAGCTGATAGAATTTAACGTCTTTCATAGTAACTCCTCCTCTAAAAAATTCAAGTTCCATATATAAGGATATATATTATATATTCATCTGTCATTCATAGGTGGTAATGAAGTATTTTGTACTTTTAATTGATATTTGTTCTTTGTTATACCTATATCATACCTTATTTAACTATTTTTGTCAACAAATAATCAACAAAGAATAATTATTTCTTTATAAAAAAGACTGTGCATGAAAACACTTGCTCTCATGCACAGTCTCTTATTATCACAATACTACAAACTATAAACTATCTTACTTCCCCTGGAAGTGTTTTGCGCGTTTGTTAACGAAAGCGTCCATACCTTCCTTCTGGTCTGCCGTGGAGAAGCAGAGGGCAAAGACTTCATCTTCGTAGGAGATGCCGGTGACTACGTCGCAGTTGATGCCGCGGTTGATAGCCGTCTTAGCGAGCTGTACAGCGATAGGCGCATTGGCCATGATTTCTTTAGCTACCTTTTTGCATTCATCCATCAGTTCAGCCTGCGGAACGACTTTGTTGACGAGGCCGATGCGATAAGCTTCCTTGGCATCGATCATGTTGGCGCGGAAAATCATTTCTTTGCCGTAACCGCGGCCTACGAGACGAGGCAGGCGCTGGGTACCGCCGAAGCCCGGCGTAATGCCGAGGCCGACTTCAGGCTGACCAAATTTTGCGTTTTCTGCAGCATAGCGGAAATCGCAGGCGCAGGCAAGTTCGCAGCCACCGCCGAGAGCGTAGCCGTTGACAGCGGCGATGACCGGCTGGGGCAGATTTTCAATGCGCGTAAATGTATCTTCAGAAATTTTACCGAATTTACGGCCTTCGACAGGGTTCTTCGTAGACATTTCAACGATATCCGCACCGGCTACGAAGGATTTCTGACCATCGCCGGTAACGATGACAACTTTGACGGATTCATCATTTTCAATTTTACCGATGCAGTCATTCATTTCCTGAACGGTTTCCGTATTCAAAGCGTTAAGTGCTTTCGGGCGGCTGATTGTTAAAATACCGATACCATCTTCATTGACGAATTTAATATTTTTATATGCCATAATGAAAACCTCCTAACATTGTTGGCCCTGTCTTGAACCAACCTTTGGCTACAGTATAGCTGTGACCGTCTTGGACCAAAAGAGGAAGAAGCTTGCCTTTTTTGGACCCTATGATAAAATATACATGTTTTTTACAAATACGATTTGCGTATATATCTTTATATATAGAAAGGAGACTGAATGTGATTTCAGGTGGATATGCAGCGACGCTGAAACGTCTCATTACTTTTACACAGGCAAAATTCATCTCCCTGGCCGAAGTCGTCGGCTATGACGTCTCATATGTCAATAAATGGAGCAATGGCACGAAGCTGCCGTCGTCGCGCTACGTCGAACGGATCAACGAAGAAATGGGAAGATATTTCGCCGAATTGATTGCCAAAGAGAAAAAAGAAGCTGCCTTCTTCAAGGCTTTTCCCATTGCAGAAGATACGGATGACCTTGGTTTTGAAATCGGTCAGTACCTCTGCGCCGCCTACAGGACGACGCTGCACCAGAACAGGGCGCCGAAATTCAAAGAGGAAAATGCATCCATCCAAATCATCACAGGCCATCACGATACGGCTGCCTTTCTCTCCGATTTACTGCAAAAAAGCCTGCAGAACCTGGAAGAAGACGGTGAACTGCTCGTCCTGGGCGAATTCACGACCTTGGACAAAGCCGGTTTCTGGAAATATTTCAAAGGCCTCCATTTAAAGCATAAATTAACCATCCGCGTCGGCCTGGACCTTGGAGAAATCGAAGCGCAGCCGGAAACCCTGATTGCTATGTACCGCACGCTGGACCAATTTCTGGACCTGGATTTTACCTTCTATGATATAAACGATACACCTCAGGCCAACCTCATCATCCTCAAAGGCTCTTTTGCCGTCCAATATGCTCTGGATACACAGCCGCGCTTCCAGATGTGCACATATATCTTCGATAAAGAACTGACCTGGGATATTTACGAAAAATTCAGTTTCACAGGCAGTGAAACAAAAGCCCTCATGTCGACAGTCAGCTCCCTCGGCCTCGATGAACTTGGCTACCGCACGGCCTTCTATGCGACGACGAAGTTCTTCTTTTACCTGACGAACGGCTTTGAATTTCTCCTGCCCCATGAAGTCTTCGACAGCATCAGCGACGCCGTTTCACCGGAACAGGCCATTGCCGTCCAGCGCCTCTGCGTCACCTGGGAAGAAGTCCTCAACGCGTCAGAAATCGACTTCATCATCCCCATGGTTTCCCTGCTGCGCTATATCGATACAGGCTATATCTACCTGACAGATATCGAATACAATCTTACAGCAGACGAACGGCGGGCACAAATCCAAAGTGTCCTTGAAGGCGTCGAAAAGAATCCGAAACTGACGATGGCTACCTTGCTGCCGACGACCAGTGACGGCCTGTATATCGGTCAGAACTTATCTTTTTACTCCAATTATAAGACGGGTTTTTTAAAGAAAAACAAAAAGAACCTCCACAACAATGCCGATTCCTTTTATGTCATCAGCAGTACCCGTCTCCATTCCATCATCCTCGCGGCCTTCCAGAAAATGAAAAAGCAGCCGACGTATCGACAGTACACAGCAGATGCTTTAAAGAAAAAATACGAAACATATAAACCTTTGATCGACCGGACACTTTCACTGAAGAAATAAAGCAAAAAAACGGAGCCGCCGCATAAAAGCGGCGAGCTCCGTTCTTTTTACTGCAAACTGCAGACTATAAACTATTTTTCTTCATTTCCTTCAGGCCCATGGGCTTATCTTCGAAGAGGAAGGCCGGCATGAGCTTGACATCGTCGATGATCGGCTTGAAGCCCATCTGGTCGAGGACGTCTTTCTGAAGATCGATGCCCGGTGCGATTTCTGTCAGATGGACACCGTCTTTCTTCATTTCAAAGACAGCGCGTTCTGTAATATAGAGGACATGCTGTTTATGTTTGCGGGCATAGTTGCCGCTGAAGGTGATGTGGCCGACTTCGGGCACGAATTTGCGGATTTTCCCTTCCTGCAGGATGTGAAGTTTTCCGTCTTTGATTTCTTCACGCAGTTTGCCTGTCGTAAAGGTCCCGCAGAAGACGACGTTCTTCGTATTCTGCGTGATATTCACGAAACCGCCGCAGCCGGCAATGCGCGTGCCGAATTTGGAAACGTTGATGTTGCCGTCTTTATCGCATTCAGCCAGACCTAAGCAGGTCAGATCAAGGCCGCCGCCGTCGTAGAAGTCGAACTGTGTCGCCTGATCCATATAGGCTTCGGCATTGACAGAAGCACCGAAGCGGACGCCGCCGAGCGGTACGCCGCCAATGGCTCCGCCTTCAACGGTCATGGTCAGGCTGTCGCCGATGCCTTCTTCGTTGGCAACGGAAGAAACGAGTTCCGGAATGCCGATGCCCAGATTGATGACGGCTTCACTGCTCATATCGAGGAGCAGGAGTGCAGCCCGGCGGGCAATGACTTTCTTGGCATTGAGCGGCGCCGGATCGAGTTCTTTGACAGGAATCGTCGTTTCGCCCGTCAGGGACGGGTCGTATTCGCAGTCGAAGGACTGCTGGCGTTTGCTTTCATCGTCGACCTGGACGACGTAGTCGACATAGATGCCAGGTACTTTGACCAGTTTCGGGTCGAGCGTGCCGCCTTTAACGATTTTTTCGACCTGGACGACGACGATGCCGCCGCTGTTGTGGACAGCCTGTGCTAACGGCGTCGCGTCAAAAGGAGAAACTTCCTTGGTCATCACGACGTTGCCCCATTCATCGGCATAAGTGCCGCGGATGAAGCCGATATTCATATCCATGCGCGGATAGAAGAGCTGTTCGTGACCTTCGATGTTGATGACTTTGACAAAATCTTCTTTCGTCACGTCGTTGAGGCGGCCGCCGCTGATGCGGGGGTCCGCAAAAGTATCGAGGCCGACGTGGGTAATCGTACCTAAACGATGGGCTGCGACGTCGCGGAAGTACTGAGCCAGTGTACCCTGCGGCAGGTTATAAGCCTGGATTTTATTTTCATTGACCAGTTTCTGCAGGGCTGTAACGGCATTCCAGTGGCCGAGGATAGCTTTTTTCAGCATTCCTTCATGAGCGAAATGGTCGCCGCCGCGGCCGTCCGTGTTCCCTTGCGAAGCGGCGTAGATAAGCGTCAAATCACGAGGAGAACCCGTGTTAAGGAAGCGTTCTTCCAGTGCACTGGTCAAGGCTTCAGGCTGACCGGAACCGACAAAGCCGTTGGTCGTGACGACATCACCGTCTTTGACGAGCTTTGCCGCTTCCTGGGCCGTAATGATTTTTACTTGTTTCATGACTGCCATCTCCAATTTCTTCATACTTATTAACTATGCGTTTTTTATAATTTAATTATAGCACAGCCGCACAAAGAAAGATTGGAATAATCCATGAAAGGAATGGACTAATCAGGCAGGAAAAAATTCCAAGAAGTCAATTACTGGGCTTCCAAGGCATTCCAGGCTTCATCAGCCCGTTCGACGAACATCTGGCGGACAGCGGCATTTTCACCGAGACCATGGATGTACGGCGTGACTTTGAAGCCTTCTTTTTCCAGGATGCTCTTATGGGAATCCGCATCGGCACCGGCCATATCATTGTTGGCATGGTCGCCGGCAACCATCATCATCGGCATGAGGATGACGTTCTTGATGCCCTTGGCTTTCAGCTGGGGAATGACCGTATCGAGATGAGGCCAGCCTTCGACGGAGTAGATGTAAACGTTGCCGAGATTAGCGGCATCGAGGCGGTTCTGGATAACCGAGTAGTAGGCATTGGCCGGATGGGGCGTGCCGTGAGCCATGACCAGGATAGCATCTTTCTTGCCGATTTTCGGGAACTGCGTCGAGAAGGCTTTGACAAATTCAACGATATCGTCGCGCTGACCTTCCTGCCCCATCCAGTACATGATTGGCGTGCCGATGGTCAGTTTCTTGAAGTCATTCTTGTAGAGATCGAAAATGGCTGTATCATAGGCGTATTCCATACCCGGAATGATATCGAGAGACGTAATGGCCACACGCGTATAGCCTTCTTTTTTCAGCTGAGCCATAGCCTGTTCCGGCGTCGGCACCGTCAGGCCTTCCTTGGCCTTAATGCGGTCGACGATGATGTGCGACGTAAAAGCGAGGACGACTTTCTGATCCGGATGAGCGGCTTTGATATCGGCAACGGTCTGGTCAATTGTCTTCTGGCGGCTGTCTTTATAAGTCGTGCCGAAGCTCAGGACCAGGATGGCGTCTGTATTGGCTTCATTCTGCATCTGCGGGTTATTGTACGTGCGGACGCCGATTTCAGCAGCCTGTTTGAGGGCCGGCGTGGCATCCTTGACTTCCGGGTTCAGCGTATAGGACGCAACGGACGTAGCACTAAAAGCACCGAAAGAAGTCAGCGCCAAAGACAGGACCAAAGCAGTTTTCAATTTTTTTCTCAGCATAGAAATCGCTCCTTCTAAAAAAATAAGACCGCGCAGAAGTTTTTCACCATTTTGCGGGTCTTAGAGTTTTTAGTTTTTAGTTTGTAGTTCACTGCACAAACTGCCAGTCACTAGCCGCTAGTCACTAAAATAATCGCCATCCCTATCGCTCGCAGGTCAACCGGTGATTCTGAATCAGGCAGTTCTTCTGGCTCGGATTCACAGCCCTGGCTGCGCCTTCCCATACGTAAACGTACAGTGACATCATTGCAGCCTGGCTCCTCCTTACAGCGGCGGGACCGCGCCGGTTTTGCACCGGACTTCTCTATTGAGCATACGCACCTGATCTGCGCTATGTACTTATAAGAAATATATCATTTTTGACAAAGAACTGTCAAATTAAAGGTCTTCCTTGATGGCCTTTAAATCTTTAATATCGACTTCTTTCAGCATCTGGCGGAACTGAGCCAGCTGTTTTTCCACTTCCGGTGCCAGTTTCGGGAATTTGGGGTTGATTTTCTTCAGGACTTTGAGGACAATCTGGGCAACGACATAGCGCGTGTACCATTTGTCGTCCGCCGGGACAATGTACCACGGCGCGTACTTCGTCGACGTCGCCGTCAGGACTTCGCTGTAGACTTTCTGATAGCGGTTCCAGTACTGCCGTTCTTCGATGTCAGACATGTCGAATTTCCAGTTCTTCTGCTTCGTGACGATGCGGTCGATGAGTCGTTTCTTCTGTTCATTCTTCGATAAGTGCAGGAAAATTTTGACCATGGGGAAGCCGTTTTCATAGAGGTAGCGTTCCCAATCGCAGATCTGGCGGTATCGCGTTTCCCAGATATCCTTGCGGATCAGTTTTTCCGGCATGCCGTCGCTCTTAATCAGGTTATGGATGCGGGCGACGACGACTTCTTCGTAATGGGAACGGTTGAAGATGCCGATTTCACCGCGTCCCGGCAGGGCCTTATTGATGCGCCACATGTAATCGTGGTCCAGTTCTTCGGCACTCGGCTTCTTGAAGCTCTGTACTTTCACGCCCGCCGGGTTGAGCTGGGCAAAGACGTGCTTGACTGTACCGTCTTTACCAGCCGCATCCATGGCTTGGAGGACGACGATGACGCCGTAGTGATTATCGGCGAAGAGCTTTTCCTGCAAATCCTGCATTTCTGCAATCGTCGCCGGCAGCAGTTCACCTTTCACCTTTTGCTTATCTATGTCTCCATCGCAGGCCGTCGCCCACTGGGACAAATCGATTTTTTCCCCTTCTTTAGCAATATAACGCGAAATATCCATGAAAAAAACTCCTTTCTTTTCAATTAGCTTACCGCTTCCACTGACTATGCCCGCCGTTCTTGTAATCGATGTTGATGGGGCCCAAATGGACCTTGCCGTTGACAATCGTAAAGGCATCTGTCGAAACGTCGCCAAAGAACATGGAAATGACGACATCCCGGAAAGTCAAGGTCTTTCCGTCCTGGGCAAAGGATCCGGAAATGCCCCGGAAAGGCAGGCTGTGGTAGCGTCCCGGACCGGAATGGAAGTCGCCGTAAATATGCTTCGTTCCGGCCGTCTTATTTTCGTCCATATGGAGCTTCAAGTCGACATTGCACTTCATGAACAGATCATGGGCCGCGATGCCGCCTTTCAGATTTTTGCCGATCATGTCTGCCGTATAGGCCCGTTCATCGAGATTGACACTGCCCCAGCCTTCCATGGAACCGCCGAAGACTTTCGCTGTCACGTCCTGGACGTCCAGGATTCCCTTCTCATAATGGACCTGGCCGACGACATCTGTAAAGACGAGGGCCGTAATGTCGAGCTTATCCATTTTCAGCGTACCATCGATGACCGGTGCGGCCAGAGGGCCGCGGATATCTGCCGATACTGTTGCCGGATCGTCGACATCGAGGCCGGCGCCGAGAGAACGGGGATTACAGTCACTGAGGAGAAGCGAGAGATTATACTGAGGCACATCAGGCTTGAAATCAAGGCTGCCGCGGATGCGCAGGGCACCGGCTTCGACAGTGCCCGTAAAATGACCGGCCCGCAAATCGATATCCGTTTTTCCCTTCGTATGGACATGTGATGTAAACTCGACGTCACCAATTTTAAAATGGCGCTGCGGCGATTCTGCTTCGATGACGGCGTGGTGCAGGGTGACACGGCAGTTAAACGGCCTGTTGCTCTTCGGCCCGGTAATGGAAATCAGATCGTCCGGACGGCTGCCGCTGCCGTCTTTGGCCTTTTTCATGTGCTGCAGTTCCATCTTGTCGTTGAAGATCAAGTGGATATAAGGCTCTTCGAGGGTCACATCTTCAAGGCTCTGCGTGCCGATATGCCGCGTCAGGATATCGCTCAGTTTGACGCGGAAGCTCCCTTCCGGGATCTGAGCCAGTGTCTCTCCTTCTTCATCCTGCCAGAGCAGATTCTCAAAGGATACGCTCCCGCCGGGCGTCGCCGTCAGCCGTTCCACCGTAACCGTGCCGGGAAAGAGCTGACGTTCGGCGACGACGATATTGAAGATATCTGCGGCCTTATAACTCAGAAAAAGGCAGAAACCGTAGAGGGCCGCGGCGATGAGCAGGACGATAACGGCCAGGCGCTTTAACTTTTTCCGCCGCTGCGGTGTCAGTTTATTCCACATGTTCCCCTGTCTTCTTGGCGCTCATTTCGCCGATTTTCCAATCGCTGCCGTCTTTGACCATCGTCACCTGGCCGTTGAAGGTCTGTACTTTGACTTTCGTACTGCCGGGAATCTTGTCGCGGGCTTTCAAGCTGAAGGAAAAGGTCGTCTTATCGGCACCGGCTGCAATCTGCCGAAGGTTGGAAACCTGGCTGGAAATGGTATTGTCATAGCCCGGCGCGTAACCATCATAGCCGCCGACCGAATTTTGGAAAGCCGGCGTCAGCAGGCCGTAGGCGGTCTGGAGCTGATGGTCCGAAATGGCCTTGTGATAGGCTAAAAAGGCTTTCTTCGCCCCTTCGGCCTTGCTGTCGACGACGCGGACGCTGATGTATTCGACAGTCTTGCTGTTCTTGCTGACAGCAAAGCGCAGCAGCGCGTCCTGGCCGTCATCGGTCTTAAAGGCGTATTCATAATGCGTCTGTGCGCCGTATTCCGAAGCCTGGTAATCGTCACCGTAAGCATTGATTACATCATCAAGGCTGCTGCCCTGATGAAGGCCGCGCTTCGTCTGCGCCGCTTCCGAAGAAGAAACAAGGGTGACGACCTTATCGTCTTTGACGACGACTTCCATATCCGTAAACTTATGGTGAAGAGAACCGTCTTTCCCATTGGACGTCCCCAGCTCCCGACCAAGGCCTTCCTTGGCTTCAGCCCAGCTTTCACCGAGGTAAACGCCGTTTAAAGAAAGTTCAGAATCGGCCGTCTTCTGCGCCGCTGCGGCACTGCCCGTCCCCTGGGGCAGTGCTTTTTTCTGGCTCTGAGAATGGCCGTACCAGAAACCGCCGGCAATGGCCAGGATGACCACGACAGCTGCAGCAATGACGGCTTTCTTATGAGCTTCGAATTGCTGCAGCAGGGACGGCCTCTGCGAAGGTTCAGCTGGAAGTATCTCCTGCACAGAGGCGGCAGGCGCTGCAGACTGCATCGTCTGCGAAACAGCTGCCGCATCCTGCGCTTTATTGAGCGGTGTACCACAGGCGGGACAGAATTTCGCGTCTTTTTCTACGAAATGACCGCAGTGCGGGCAGCAGTGCAGGGCGGTGCCGCAGTGACTGCAGAAGGCATCACTGGCTGCCACAGGCTGACCGCACTGGGGGCAGCGAAGGTCCCCTGCAGGCGCCGCGTCGGGCTGCGAAAAGTTGTTTACTTGATTTACATTTTGCGTTGACATGCCGTAATTGCTATTTTGAAAATCCGCATGGTTGTCGCCGTCATAGTCAAAGTCAAACGATGTAAACATGTTTTCACCGCTGAGGGTACCGATGTTGGCCAGCGACGAGATACCGAAGATAAAGAAGAGGGCCGTCAGGGGTACCGTATTCAGCAGGCGGAAAGCCTGGTAGAAGGACGTCCCCTTGGCTTCTTCGCGGCGGTAGATATAGTGTTGGCAGAACGTCGGCAGGAGCCAGAGGAAGAGGATCAGGACAGCATAGCCGACAAGCGTCCCATAGCCGCCTCCAGCCATGCCGAAGAAGATACGCGATATGCTGCTGATGATGTAGCCTACTACCAGGAGCGTACCCAAAAGGCAGACTGCCCAGGAACCGAGGACATAGTAGATATAGCGGCGATAGCGGCTGATATAGTGCCAGCGTTTGCGGTTGACATAAATCGTAGCGATGATGCCGATGATGAAGAGCACAGCCGCGACAGTGCTGTTAAAGATAAAGGTAATAAGACCTAAAAGCAGGCTGACGACGAAATACCCCAGCCACATCTTCAGCAAATAAACGAGGGCCCGCGTCTTGTAGAGAAGATAGATGATAATGACGAAAAGCGCCAGCGTGACTAACGAATCGATTGTACTGAAGAAGTTGAGGACACTCACCGTCCGCCGCAGACCAGCAGGCATGCCGAAAATCCCTGCCATCCCCAAGGCCTTGAGGAGCAATTCCAAGAGAGTACCCAGAACCGTCGCCACGATGCCGACATACATCATGACGATGAAGGCCGTGTACTTCTTGTGCTCCGTCGGGAACCACTTGCCAAAGTAACCTAAAGAATCCATAAAAACACCTCCGTTGATATAAAAATTCGCAAATATCATGATTTTATGTTACACCCATTTATAGAAAAGGAAAAGGACGGCTAAAATATTTTCCCTTGATTTTTCCCCAAAAATTCCAATAGTATAAAAATATGAAGTATATCACCTTCTTCAGCCGCCAGCTCGTCCTGCTCCTGCTATTTCTGTACATCGCCGTGACCTTGTTTATAGGGAGTATAATCTATTTTGTAAATAAATGAATGAAAAAGGGGCTGTCGCATGAAGCGCGGAGCCCCTTTTTGTGGTTCGTTTGGCGTGGTTCGTTTGCCGAAAATTCGCGTAAATACAATTTAGGATTTTCACAGGATTCACGCGGATCGCCGACTATGACGGCCCCTAAGATTGTACCGGGCAATGCGTTAGCGAGCACGCTGCAAAACGGCAAACGAGCCACGACCCACGGCAAACGGCGCCGCAGGCGCCATCAGTACCATTCGTTGATCCAGTTTTTTTCTGTTGGGAAGAGTGTCTGCAGTGTTTCCAAGGCTTTGTCGCTGCCCTGGATTTTTTCGTTGAAGACCAGCTCGTCGACGTCCATGGCGCCGAAGGCCAGGAGAGCCAGGGTGCCGATGGGCATGGAAACTTGTGCGTCTGCATCGGCTGCCGACGTGACAGCGCCTTTACCATCGTTTACACTTAAGGTAAACGTGCCTGTATTCCAGTCGGCCAGCGGGTCTTCGGTACGGAAGGTGACGCTGCCGTCGGCCTTGTAGGGCAGTTCTTCCAGTGCGCCTTTGACATCGACGATGCGGCCCGTCATAAAGGGCATCGTTTCATGGCCCTGCTTGCCGTCCGGATAAAAGCGGTACGACTGGTCATGAATGCCTTCGTTCCACTGGAAAGCTTCCCCTTGGGAACGATGGTTGTACATGTAACCCAAAAGACCGCGCTTCCCTTTACGGCAGGTGTAAACGAATTCACCGCTGATGATGGTCGGTTCACCGAGATTATAGAAGGCATAGCCGATAGGTTGGTCACCGTCAAAGCAGACGGCGATGTTCCCTTCCGCCAGCTGGGCTTCGATATGGCTGCGCCAGCTCGCTTCGTCGCGCAGGGCATAACCGGAAAGATGCTTCGTGTAGCCATCGTAAACAGCCGCCAGGTACGGCCACTGGTCAGGGCTGTTGACGAAGGCATAGCGGACCGTCCGGTCCGTCAGGGGCCGCAGCGCTTCGAGGGGCATCGTTTCCTTCCACTGGTGACAGTAGAGTTCATAGCCGTAAGGCTGGTAGAAGCCGGCCTTGCTGGGCATCAGGATGTTCAGGTAGTGGCCGCGCCGCTTCATTTCCCTGAGGGCTGCCGTCAGCAGTTTGCCGCCGATGCCGCCGCGCCGGGCTGCAGGATGCGTGGCCAGGCCGACGATATACGACGTAGGCAGGGCTCTGCCGCGCAAAGAGATCGTATAAGGATTGAGATGCGTCACGCAGGCCATCTGGCCTTTCTGGAAGCCCATGAGGACATTTTCAGGCTTGTAAAAATGCTGGAAGTACCACTGGAAAAACGGGTCTTCCCGATGTTCAAAGCAATAATCCCAAAGGGATTCGACGAGTTCCCTGTCGTCGGCAGTAGAAATGCGGAATTCCATCAAAAGGCCCCCTTATTTCTGGCGCAGTGTGACGTCGTATTTTTCGACGAAGTGATCCGGGTTGTACGATTCTTTGGAATGGCGCAGGCCCGGGATGCCCATATCTTCTTCGCGGTTGATGTACGTCGTATGCGGCCAGGCATGGACGACGAATTCATGGTTGATGACCTGATAGAGGCCGCGGATCGTCGGGTCGCTCTTTTCAAAGTGGATGATCGCTGTATCATCGTTGAGCATTTCGCCGATGGAAAAGGCGACGATCTTATTGTACATGCGGATAGCACCGCCTGTCGGCTGCAGGACTTCCCAGTTGTTGAAAACCGTTTCGATGGCCTGGCGTTCGCCCAGGAGCTCATCGTCTTCGTCGCCGGCTTCGTGCTGGTCGTACCAGGTCTTTTCCGCTTCCAGGCATTCGTCGAAGATGTCTTCCGTAATGGGGACGTATTCCCAGTTGCCGAAATACTGATTGCGGAAATGGTTGAGGTTGTTCTTCTTCTGGCGGTATTTCTTGCCCGAAAGATTGATCAGGCTCTGGGTCAGGTAAACGTATTCGTAGTTATCCCGGTCCGGCGTGAATTCATAGCAGTCTTCGCAGAGACGCTTGATTCGTTCCACCGCGGCCGGCGTGACGCCTTTCATCAAAAAAGGATAGCCGTGTTCTTCGAACCATTCGTGCATGCGCAGGACGCCTTTGGTAAAACTGCCGTCCTTGCGGGCAAAGGGCGGGATCCAGAACTGTTTCTTGCCGCGGCCGGAACGGATGTAGAGGACATTGTCTTCTTCAGCCCACTGGATTTCATAGGGCTTCTGCCAGGCAAAGAGGGTCATGAAGGTCGCGTCGGCCTGTTCATATCTTTGCTGATGAAAATAGTCATCTATAAGCGGTTTATCTTCCAAACGGAATTCTCTGAATTCAATAATAGTAATCTCCCCCTCATATGTTCACACTTTGGATACATAAGGATTGTCTTTTATATAAAAACGCCAGGGAAAATGTTTCCCATGAACTGCGTAATCGATGTTGATGCGCGTCGTCGTGACGACTTGAAAGGAAAGTTCTTTTTCCGGATGCGCGATATAGAGCGGCCCTGCCGTCAGGGGCAGTCCGTTTTCCTGCCGCGTGATGGCCATGGCCTGGCAGAGCTTGCCCGGCCCGTTCATCAGGCTGCGGGCATTCTTAGCCGCCCGACGGCGCTCCTGCATCAGTTCCAAACCGTTTACCGGTTCAGCTGCCCGGATCAGCACGGCCTGACCGGAACCGGCCGGGCCCGTGACGATGTTGAAACAGCAGTACATGCCGTAAATGAGGTAAACGTAGCTGATGCCGCCGGCACGGAACATCGGTGCCGTGCGTTTCGTCAGGCCTTTGAAACTGTGGGCGCCGTCATCGGCAAAGCCGTTGTACGCACAGCCGTAGGCTTCTGTTTCCACAATGCGGCCGATGCAGGTGCCCTGCGGTGTTTCATGGACGAGATACTGGCCCAGCAGGCGCGGGGCCAGTACGCTGGCGTCTTCTGTAAATTCGTCAGCCGTCCAGACTTTCATCATCCTTTTTTCCGGTATCCCAGGGAATGGGAAATCTCATTGGCATACTGGCTCATGGTAAAGAGCATCTTCTGACGGATCGAATCGTAGAAGCGCATGGACGGGCCGGCAATGGTCAGCGAGGCAATGACCTGGCCTTCAAAATTAAAAATCGGCACAGACAGGGCAAAAAGACCGTGTTCACTTTCATCCTGCGTCATGGCATAGCCGTTGTGGCGGATGGCAGCGAATTCTTCTTCGGAAATGTTGCCGTACTTATTGATATACCGCTGACGCTGTTCCTCACCGGCCCAGGCCAGGAGAACCCGGCCGGCAGCCCCTTTATAGAGGGGCAGGGATTCGCCGAGCGGGATAACGCGGCGCAGGGAATGGGTGCTTTCGACATGGTCGAGGCAGACGCGGCAGTCCCCTTCGGCAATGTAAATGCTGACCGTTTCATTAAACAGCTGCTGTAAACTCCGTAAATACGGCTTCGCCAGGGTAATGACGTTCTCCGTCCAGTGCGACGAATAGCCGAGAGCCAGAGCCCGCGGGCCGAGGCGATACTGCTTGGACGTATCATTGCGCGTCAGGTACTGCCGCCGTTCCAGCGTGTTGACGATGCGGAAGGCCGTTGACGTGTTTAAACGCGTATGTTCGGCAATTTCTTTCAAGGTCATCCCTGTATTGCATTCCACAAAAAGGTCGAGGACATCGAGGCTTTTTTCCAAGGATTTTAACAAGGTACTGTGATGTTCTTCTTTTACCATTGCTTCACCTGCTCCCGGAAATTATGATTTAACTTTCATGCCGATTTCCAGCGAATCCGGCGGATCCGCAACGACGACATCGCCTTCGTCAAGGCCGTCGAGGATGACGACGCGTCCGTCTTCTTCATCACCGGTCAGGACCGAGCGGGCATCTGCCAGGCCGCTGTCATTGACGATGTAAACGAAGTCACCGCTGTCTTTCGTGCGGACAGCTGTCTTGGGCACGGTAATCTGCGATACTTCCTTCGGCGTAGCGATGCGGACATGGTAAAATTCACCGGGAACAAAGAGGTTCTTCGCGTTGTTGAAAGTGACCTTCGCCATATAGGAGCCTGTAGACGGATCCTTTTCCGTAGCCAGATAGGTCAGTTCCCCTGTTTCCGTTTCACCGGAAGCAGCAATCAGCGAGACCTGCAGGCTGCCGTCCTTCTTCGCGTCCTGCAGGGCATCGATGTACATTTCCGGTACGGCAAAGGTAGCAACAAGCGGCGACATCTGCTGAATCGTAGCCAGGACATTGCCGGCTACAGCGACGGACGGATTGTCGGCAACGGACGTGACGCGGCCGTCGATAGGCGAATAAATCGTCGTATTCCCAAGCATGTCGCGGGCATTCTGAACCGCCTGCTGAAGCTGGGCAATTTTTTCGTGGTCCACAGCCGGCGCTTCCTGTACCTGGACAGTCTGCGTCGTTTCACCGCCGGAAGAACCGCCTGACGAGCCGCCGGAATCAGCCATCATCTGGTTGTATTCGACTTTCGACAAAGCGCCCATATTATACCAGGCCTTCAATTCAGCCCGATGGCCGCTGTCACCGCCGCCGCCACTGCTGCCGCCGCTGCTGGGTGCCGGTACAGTGACCGTCTTATAGGTCGGCGTCCCTGCCGAAGAAGCCGCTACCAACTGGGCTTCGGCCTGGCTGACGCTCTGCTGGTACGGCGTCGAATCAACCTGGACGACGACTTCGCCGGACTTGACTTCCTGGCCTACGGCCAGCGGCGTCGAGACGAGTTTCCCCGAGAGCTTCGGTACGATATTCGTCATATGCAGAGCTGTAATATTGGCATCCAGCGTCAGGGCCACAGGATGGTCCGACTTAGAAACCGTTTCCGTTTTTGTCGACACGCTGTTGCCGCAGCCCGCAAGGACGGACACGGCCAGTGCTGCCGTACAGGCAAGAGCTGCCCATTTCTTCAATTTCACGATATCCCCTCTTCGCGTAGGTTAAAAAAAGGTGTAATACAAGGTCACCAGCACGACGCCCGGCAGGCCGAAAAGGCCGATGATCAGGCCCGTGCCCAAGGTAATCGGCACGTGCTGAAAACCAAAGAGATAGCCAAAATGGTTGACGCCGTAGAGGACGATGAGGCCGACGACGACGTTGACCAGGAGATGGCGCAGGGGCGCCAAAATCAGTTTATGCACTAAAAACAAGGCAAAAACACCAACAGCTATCCAGAGATATTCCATAAAGGCCTCACATTTCCTGCCGATTGGCAACAGCGCCTGCCAGTGTCGCTTCATCGGCATACTCAATGTCGCCGCCCATGGGCAGGCCGCGGGCAATGCGGGTCACGCGGATACCGGCCGTCTTAATCAGGCGGGCCAGATAGAGTGCCGTCGCTTCGCCTTCCACGTCGGGATCGGTCGCCAGGATGACTTCCTTGACGGTCGCATTCCCCAAACGCTGCAGCAGTTCCCGGATGCGCAGATCTTCGACGTTGACGCCGTCCAAGGGCGACAAGGCTCCGTGCAGGACATGGTAGAGGCCGTGGTAGTCACCGCTACGTTCAATGGCCTGGACATCCTGCGGCGTTTCGACGACGCAAATCGTCGAGCGGTCACGGCTGATATCGCTGCAGATAGGACAAGGGTCCTGAGATGACAAATTAAAGCAGACCGAGCAAAAATGCATATTTTTCTTGGCATCGCGGATGGCTTCTACAAATTCATCGACACGGCTGTTCGGCTGCTGGACGATATAATAGGCCAGCTTACGAGCCGTCTTGACGCCAATGCCCGGAAGGCGGCGGAACTGCTCGGTCAGCTTGTCTAACGGCGTATCCATTAGAACATGCCCGGCAGGTGCATGCCGCCTGTAATCTTGCTCATTTCCTGAGCCATCATATCGTCCACTTTCTTATTGGCTTCGTTGACTGCAGCAACCATGAGATCTTCCAGCATTTCCGCATCTTCCGGATCGATGATGCTCGGATCGATGTGGACGCTTTCGACATTCTTTTCACCGTTCATGACAATCGTCAGTACACCGCCGCCGACAGTCGCTTCGACGGTGCGTTTCTTCAAGTCTTCCTGCAGTTTTTTCATTTCCTTCTGCATTTTCTGGACTTTCTTCATCATACCTTGCATATTTCCACCAAACATTTGAGTTCCTCCTAGTTTCTCTGTGAATTTATTTTTTATTTTCTATATATATATTACAGTCTCCCACGTTTTTAAGCAATGGGCCCAGGGCGGCTCGTTCGGCATCACTCATATCATCGAGAGAAACCGGCTGCCAGGTTGTTTCCTCATTTCCTTGAAAATCTGAGACTGGAATATCCTCATCATGCTGCGGCGTATTGACGGCCGCGGATTCCGAAACCGGGATTCCCGCATCGGCGAGGCGGGCGCCCCACGTGGGCGCCCCTACAGCTGAATCGGGGATTCCCGCATCACCTGCGGACTGCCTTTTTTCATTCAGCGGCTTTTTTTTTTCGTATTCTGTAAGTTCCGCGTCGCCTTCGAGGAAGCCCTGCATATGGTATGGGCCGCCTAACAGCTGGGATAAAGCGGCATCGGTGAATTTAAAATAGTCTTCCCTGTTGGCCCGTTTGACCATGAAGGGCGTCTTAAAAGCGACGATGACCTGGCCGTCGCCGATATAAACGACGCGGCCGTTGCGGATACAGGAGAGGACGGCCTTCTTCTTTTCCTTATCGAGGATGGCACACATCTTTTTCCAGAGGGCCTGGTATTCCGCTTTTTCAACTGGCGCTGCAGCCGCTGTTTTCGCTGCCGGTGCCGAGGGCTGCGGCATTGGCTTTTCTGCCGCCGCTGTCACAGGCTCCGCAGCAGGTCTTTGCTGCACTGGCAGCTGCGGCCGTTCAACGGCAGGCCGTACCTGCGGCATCGGTTTTACATCCGGCGCTGCCGGCACAGTGCTGTATTCCTCTTCCGGGAAAGGCACGGCTTCGTCAGGAAACGCAGCGGCACTGTAATCGTCTTCCGGCAGAGGCACTGCTTCAGGCGCGGGCTTACGAGTTTTGGCGGCAGCCCTGGCCGGCTGGGATGAAATGCCAGTGTCTACGGGCTGTGCCAGGGCATTGGCCTGGCGGGCAGCCATGAGGAGCCCCATTTCTACGGCAATACGCGGCACCGGCGAAGTCTTGGCCGTCAAAAGGGCCTGCTGGAGGATGCCCAGGATTTGGAAGACCCTTTCCGGCGTCAGTTCTTTCGCCTGTTTCTTCAATTCATCGAGACAGTCGTCATAAGCGGCCAGCGTATCCGAAGCAGAATCGGCCTGACAGAGCATGATAGCCCGCAGATGCGTCAAAAGTTCCGTGAGGATGACCCGCGGTTCCTTGCCCATCTGGATGACGTCGTCGACATCCTTGATGATGACGTCGCCTTGACCTTCGAAAAGGGCCTGGGACAGGGAAAAGAGCCAGTCTTTGCCGATGAGGCCCAATAAGTCGCGGACCAGTTTTTCATCGATCGTGCCGCTGGCGTTGCTCACGCACTGGTCGAGCATGCTCAGGGCATCGCGCATGCCGCCGTCGGCCTGGACAGCCAGGATATGGGCGGCGCCTTTGGTCAGGTCGATGCCTTCCTGTGACGCCACGTAGAGGAGGCGCTTGGCGATGTCTTCGCTCGTAATGCGCCGGAATTCATAGCGCTGGCAGCGGGACAAAATAGTCATGGGGATCCGTTCCGGTTCCGTCGTCGCCAGGATGAAGATAACGTGGGCCGGCGGTTCTTCCAGCGTCTTCAGGAGGGCGTTGAAAGCTTCCGTCGTCAGCATGTGCACTTCGTCGATGATGTAGATTTTCTTATGCCCTTCGGCAGGCATGAATTTTATCGTTTCCCGCAGGGTGCGGATATCTTCGATACTGCGGTTGGAAGCCGCGTCGATTTCTACGACGTCCAGTGATTCACCGTTCATGATGTGGCGGCAGACTTCACATTCATTGCAGGGATGCGATGTCGGACCGTGGACGCAGTTCATGGCACGGGCAAAGATTTTAGCCGTACTCGTCTTGCCCGTGCCGCGAGGACCGGAAAACAAGTAGGCATGGGCTACTTTGTCCGTATCGATTGCTTTTTGCAGGGTTTCCGTAATATGGGACTGGCCGACGACATCTTCGAAATTCTTCGGCCGCCACTTACGGTATAATGCAATGTATGCCATGAGTCTTTCCCTTCCGTATACGAAAAAAAGCAGCTAACCGCTGCTTTTACCAACTGAAAAGTACTCGTGTATGATAACCCGCCAGGTTACCCCGTGGCACATGGAAATATCTACTTATTGCTGCTTCCTCTCGGACCTGACAAGGTTCATAGGTTCCCATTGCACGAGCCCCAGCGGATTACCACGCACCAGTACTTTTATTAAGTTAGCTATATCATTATAGCGTAAAAGCAGGCGTTTGGCAAGAGGGCAGGCCTTGCCGTCTTCACTTTTTCTCTGCGCGCTTGAACCTCTCCCGCTTCTAGAAGCGGGAGATTCTTGAGAAGTTTGATACATGGACTAACGCCTGACAGCCTATTCCAAAGGAGTTAGCTGTCAGGATATCCTTATTCTCAAAGGGCTGTCCAAAAGCCCCTTACACAGTCCCTCGAAATCGAAG
>URLP01000017.1 GCA_900548635.1 uncultured Megasphaera sp. | reverse complement strand
ATAGCGAAGCGGAGGCCTGCTTCGATAGCGATCGGAGTGATCAGTTCAACGTCCATTTTGACGTTGTCGCCAGGCATGCACATTTCAGTGCCTTCCGGAAGCTGGATGACGCCGGTTACGTCCGTTGTACGGAAGTAGAACTGCGGGCGATAGCCGTTGAAGAACGGAGTATGACGGCCGCCTTCATCTTTCGTGAGGACATAGACCTGAGCTTTGAATTTCGTGTGCGGATGAATGGTGCCCGGTTTAGCGAGGACCTGGCCGCGTTCGATTTCTTTACGGTCGATACCGCGGAGAAGAGCGCCGATGTTGTCGCCTGCTTCAGCACGGTCGAGAATCTTACGGAACATTTCAACGCCCGTAACAACCGTATCTTTCGGTTCGTCAGCGAGGCCGACGATTTCAACTGCGTCACCAACCTGGAGTTCGCCACGTTCAACACGGCCTGTAGCAACAGTGCCGCGGCCTGTGATGGTGAAGACGTCTTCGACAGGCATGAGGAACGGCTGGTCCGTCGGGCGCTGCGGAGTCGGGATGTATTCGTCAACAGCATCCATCAATTTGAGGATGGACGGTTTGCCGATTTCGCTTTCGTCGCCTTCGAGGGCTTTCAGTGCGGAACCTACGATGATAGGAACTTCATCGCCGGGGAAATCGTAGGAGCTGAGGAGATCACGAACTTCCATTTCAACGAGTTCGATCAGTTCCGGATCATCAACCTGGTCAGCTTTGTTGAGGTATACGACGATAGCCGGTACACCAACCTGGCGAGCGAGGAGGATGTGTTCACGAGTCTGGGGCATCGGGCCGTCAGCAGCGGAAACGACGAGGATAGCGCCGTCCATCTGAGCAGCACCGGTGATCATGTTCTTGACATAGTCAGCATGGCCCGGGCAGTCAACGTGTGCATAATGACGTTTGTCTGTTTCATATTCAACGTGAGCAGTGTTGATTGTAATGCCGCGTTCACGTTCTTCCGGAGCCTTGTCGATATCAGCATAGTCTTCGAATTTAGCGTAGCCTTTTTCAGCCAAAACTTTGGTGATGGCAGCTGTCAAAGTAGTTTTGCCGTGGTCGACGTGACCGATCGTGCCAATGTTAACATGCGGTTTGGTTCTTTCGTAATGTTCTTTAGCCATTTGCTGTTCCTCCAGTGTGAGTTAAATTTATTAGCCTTTTTCGCTGATGACTTTTTCGGCTACGTTCTTCGGAACTTCTTCGTAGTGGTCAAAGGTCATCGTATAAACGCCACGGCCCTGCGTACGGGAACGCAAATCCGTTGCATAGCCAAACATTTCTGCCAGCGGTACGAATGCGTTGATATGTTCTGCACCGGAGCGCATTTCCATACCTTCGACACGACCACGGCGGGAGTTGAGGTCGCCGATGACGTCGCCCATGTATTCTTCAGGAACGACAACTTCGACTTTCGTGTACGGTTCGAGGAGAACCGGGTCCGCTTTGCGCGCACCTTCTTTGAAGCCCATAGAGCCTGCGATCTTGAAGGCCATTTCCGAGGAGTCGACTTCATGGTAAGAACCATCGTATACGATGACTTTGATGTCAACCATCGGGAAACCTGCTAAAACGCCTGTTTCCATTGCTTCTTTGACACCGGCTTCAACGGAGCCGATATATTCCTTAGGAATAGCGCCGCCAACGACTTTGTTTTCAAATTCGTAGCCTTTGCCCTGTTCCTGCGGAATGAGTTCGAGCCAGCAGTCACCATACTGACCACGGCCGCCGGACTGACGCTTGAAGAAACCACGGGACTTGACATCCTTGCGGATGGTTTCGCGGTAAGCAACCTGCGGTTTGCCGACGTTGCAGTCTACTTTGAATTCACGGGACATGCGGTCGACGATGATATCCAAATGGAGTTCGCCCATGCCGGAGATGATGGTCTGGCCGGTTTCAGCATCGGTCTTGACTTTGAACGTCGGGTCTTCTTCAGCCAGACGAGCCAGGGCGATGCCCATTTTTTCCTGGTCAGCTTTGGTCTTCGGTTCAACGGCTACGGAGATAACCGGATCCGGGAATTCCATCTTTTCGAGGATGATCGGGTGTTTTTCATCGCAGAGCGTATCGCCTGTCGTCGTGTCTTTCAGACCGACGATGCCGCCGATATCGCCTGTGTATGCTTCTTCGACTTCTTCACGATGGTTAGCGTGCATGCGCAGGATACGGCCTACACGTTCTTTCTTGCCTTTCGTGGAGTTGTAGACGTATGTGCCGGCTTTCAAGGTACCGGAGTAGATACGGAAGAAAGCCAGTTTGCCGACGAAGGGGTCAGCCATGATTTTGAAGGCCAATGCGGAAAGCGGTGCATTGTCATCAGCTTCACGGATTTCTTCTTCGTCCGTGTCGGGATTCGTGCCTTTGACAGGCGGAATGTCGAGCGGGCTCGGCAGGTAGTCTACGACAGCGTCGAGGAGCATCTGGATGCCCTTGTTCTTGTAAGCAGAACCGCAGAGTACCGGGAACAGTTTGTTCGAGCAGACAGCTTTGCGGATTGCTTTTTTCAATTCGTCGATGGAGATTTCTTCCCCTTCGAGGTATTTCATCATGAGGTCTTCATCGGTATCGCAAATTGCTTCAACCATGATGTCATGATATTTTTTAGCTTCTTCTAATTCGTCTGCCGGGATGTCAACGACTTCGATTTCTTTACCGAGAGCATCATCATAGACTTCTGCTTTCATGGTAAGGAGGTCGATGATGCCGCGGAATGTCGATTCAGCGCCGATTGGGAGCTGTACGGCAACGGCATTGGCCTGGAGACGATCTTTCATCATGTCGATAACGTTCAGGAAGTCAGCACCTGTCGTATCCATCTTGTTGACGAATGCGATACGGGGAACATGGTAATGTTCAGCCTGACGCCATACCGTTTCCGACTGCGGTTCTACGCCGCCCTTTGCGGAGAAAACAGCAACAGAGCCGTCGAGTACGCGCAGGGAGCGTTCAACTTCGACTGTGAAGTCAACGTGCCCCGGAGTATCGATGATGTTGATGCGGTAGCCTTTCCAGTGAGCTGTCGTAGCAGCAGACGTGATGGTGATACCGCGTTCCTGTTCCTGAGCCATCCAGTCCATGGTAGCAGCGCCATCATGAACTTCGCCGATCTTGTGGACACGGCCGGTGTAGAACAGGATACGTTCTGTTGTCGTGGTTTTACCAGCATCGATGTGAGCCATGATGCCAATATTTCTCGTTTTTTCCAAAGAAAATTCTCTTGGCACGGTTTTTTCCACTCCTCAAAAAATAATAAATATCGTAAATTACCAACGATAATGTGCGAAAGCTTTGTTAGCTTCTGCCATTTTATGAGTATCTTCCTTTTTCTTGATAGCAGCGCCTGTGTTGTTGAAGGCGTCCATCAATTCGCCAGCGAGCTTTTCTTTCATCGTACGTTCGCCGCGTTTACGGGCATAGCCGACAGTCCAGCGGATACCGAGGGACAGGCGACGGTCTGCACGTACTTCGACAGGAACCTGGTAGTTAGCACCACCGACGCGGCGGGCACGGACTTCCAGGACAGGCATAACGTTGTTGAGAGCCTGTTCAAATACTTCCAAAGGATCTTTATTCATTTTAGAACGGATGATGTCGAACGCATCATAAACGATGGTTTCAGCGACACCTTTTTTGCCGTCCAACATAACTTTGTTGATGAAGCGTGTTACCAGTTTCGAATGGTACACCGGATCCGGCAGCACATCACGCTTCGGCACGGGGCCTTTTCTTGGCATGTCTAATTCCTCCTCTATGCTATGTAAGTCATCGATTTCATCTTAAGGGCAAACTCTTATTTGCCTTTTTTAGCGCCGTATTTCGAACGGGACTGCTGACGATCTGCTACGCCAGCTGTATCCAAGGCACCGCGGACGATGTGATAACGTACACCAGGAAGGTCTTTGACACGACCGCCTCTGATTAATACAACACTGTGTTCCTGTAAATTGTGACCAATGCCGGGAATATAAGCAGTTACTTCGATGGAGTTCGTCAAGCGAACACGGGCAACTTTACGCAGAGCAGAGTTAGGTTTTTTCGGGGTAGCTGTGTACACACGAGTGCAAACACCGCGTTTCTGCGGGCAGTTTTTCAAAGCCGGTGCTGTCGATTTGGTGACGGCAACCTGACGTCCTTTACGAACCAATTGGCTGATTGTTGGCATTTGGGCACCTCCTCTCCAAACAATTAGATTTATAATGTAATCATCAACGAGCAGGGCTCATAAGATGATGTTACCGAAAATTATTTTAACAAGCCTACGGCTGCAGCTTTTACCTTGATGTGGCAGGCCATGCCCAGTTCGGTCATGGTGTAAGTGCGGTCGACGGGGATGTGAGCGCCTTCGGCTTCTGCAATAAGCGGCGCTACGACCTGTTCATCGCAGTCATTGGCGATGTACAGCTGTGTGACTTCGTTTCGTTTCATTGCTTTCAGGGTTTGCTTTGCGCCCACGGTCTTGCGGACACTGGCAGCTAATTCCAAGCTCACGAAACCTCACTCCTTACGTCTTGCAATTTGGACGCAATGATTTCATCGCGACACTTAGATATTTTATCATCACGACTATTATCTGTCAATGTATTTTTTGGTAAAAACTGCGTAATCAGTACATCTTTTATTACACGTGCCCTGGCGGTCCTTTTCGTCCCTGCGGGACGTGGGTCGTGGGTCGATGTAGTTGGATTCAGGTGCTGCTTTTGCAGCGTCAGGTTCACAGGATTGTATGGCGCGGGAGCGCCTGGAGCGGCGGCTTATCGCCTGTCGGCGATGGCGCGCGCGTTTTTTTGCCGATCGTTCCCAGGTCGAGATACATAGCGTTCGCGCGGGCCGCCGATTAGGGCGGCCCCTACGAAATCGCAGGCAGGCGATGAAAACGGCACCTGACGATGCCACAAGTCAGCAGTTGGCTGTCAGCAGTCCGGAAAATTGCAGGCAGGCGCCCGCCCGTGAATCCTGTGGATAACCGGAGTTTATGACGGACAGCTCATGGTCGTAATACAATCATGAATCTCAGGATGCACAGCAGCCATCTGAATCCGAGCAGGTGTGGCGTACACGTACCCCGGGACCTGTAGGGGCGCCCATAACCGGGCGCCCGCTATGCGCCGCAGGGGGTACCCGAGGCGTCATTGTCATTCTGAGTCTGTCGCAGCGGTACGCTGCATCTGAGTCCGAGCATGAAAAAAAAGCTGCCGCGTGAGCGACAGCTTTTTTCTTTATTCTCTTATGCTTCCGGTGCGCTGTCGGCGTCTGCCGATGCTTCCGGGGTGGCCGGTGCTTCTGTTGTTTCCGCAGTTTCCGGTGCAGCAGCTGCTTCCGGGGCTTCTACGGGGTTGCCGTCTTCGTCTTCGTAGCTGATGCTCGGGACGGTTTTGACGACTTTTACTTTGCGGTAACGGCTCATGCCCGTACCGGCCGGGATGAGTTTACCGATGATGACGTTTTCTTTGAGGCCCAGGAGCGGATCGACTTTGCCTTTGATGGCAGCATCGGTCAGGACACGTGTCGTTTCCTGGAAGGATGCAGCCGAGAGGAAGGAATCCGTTGCCAGTGCGGCCTTAGTAATGCCAAGGAGCATGGGTTTGCCGAGAGCCGGCTTGCCGCCGTTGCTTTCGATGCGCTTGTTCATGTCTTCAAAGGCATTGACGTCGATATAATCGCCCGGCAATACATCGGCATCGCCGGCATCTTCGATCTTCATCTTACGCATCATCTGACGTACGATGACTTCGATGTGCTTATCGTTGATACCAACGCCCTGGGATTTGTATACCTTCTGTACTTCGTAGACGAGGTAACGCTGGGTTGCTTCGACACCCTGGATGCGCAGGATATCGTGCGGGTTGATGGAGCCTGCCGTAATACGGCTGCCCTTTTCAATGGTATCGCCTTCGTGAACGACGAGGTGCGCACCGAAAGGAATGGTGTAGCTCCGTTCTTCACCGTCTTTGGAGACGACATGGACGATGTTGATGTCGTGATGGTCTTCTTTTTCCGTAATCGAGACGGTACCGCTGATTTCCGTGACGATAGCATTGCCCTTCGGCTTACGGGCTTCGAACAATTCTTCGACACGAGGAAGACCCTGGGTGATATCGCCGGCCGTTGCGACGCCGCCGGTATGGAAGGTACGCATGGTCAGCTGTGTGCCCGGTTCGCCGATGGACTGAGCAGCGATGGTGCCGACGGATTCGCCGACGTTTACCTTGCCGCCCGTACCAAGGTCGCGGCCATAGCACTTCGCGCAGACGCCGTAACGGCTGCGGCAGGTAAGAACGCTGCGGATGCGGACTTTATCATAGTATTTTGCAATTTCCTTGGCCTGATCAGCCATGATTTCTTCGTTGAGGGCCACGATGACTTTACCCGTTTCCGGGTTGACCAGCGTTTCCGCTGCCGTACGGCCTTCGATGCGGTCTTCCAGCGGTTCAATGACGCCGTCGCCTTCGACGATGGCCGTGACTTCGACGCCGCGGATATCGTTATTGCGGACTTTGACTTCATCGACGTCGCTGTTGAGGATGCGGTCGATGGCATCTTCTGTGAGCGGCGTGCCTTTGGCGCAGATTTCAATGCCGTTGGAATCGACGACGGCTTCTTCGACGGTCTTGCCGAGCATGTTTTCCGCCATGGATTTGCGGATAGCAGCGCGGAAGCCTTCTTCCGGAGCGCCGAGGGAAACCGTTTCGATGACGTTCGTGTGGTTCAGATCATCGTTGATGTCCATCTGGCTGCCGCGGAGATAGAGTTTCGGAAGCTGGTGTTCGATGACCGTATCCATATCGTCGTTGGTCAGGAGATGGCCTGTTTCAAAGACGATGTCGCCTGTTTCCGGATCTACTGCATCGCGGGCCAGGACGCGGTCGATGAGTTTGTCGCGCAGGAGGTTGACAGCCTGGCGGCACGAGCTTGCCAGACGGGCGCGTTCGCGGACGAGGTCGATGCCGAAGACGTCGCAGTCTTCTTCACGGACGATGACGTCCTGGGAAACGTCGACGAGTCGGCGGGTCAGATAACCCGAGTCAGCGGTACGCAGTGCCGTATCGGCCAAGCCTTTGCGGGCACCGTGGGACGAGGTGAAGTAATCCAGTACGGACAGGCCTTCGCGGAAGTTCGCTTTGATCGGCAAGTCGATGATACGGCCCGACGGGTCAGCCATCAAGCCGCGCATGCCGGCAACCTGACGAATCTGGTCACGGCTGCCTCGAGCGCCGGAGTCAGCCATCATGAAGATCGAGTTGAACGGGTCCATGTTGTCCATCATGGCATCCGTAACGTCTTCCGTAGCCTGTTTCCAGATTTCAATACTCTTGTTGTAGCGTTCGTCTTCGGTAATCAAGCCGCGCTGGTACATGGCGTAGGCGTTCTGGACTTTCTTGTCGGCTGCATTGAGGATATCCCATTTTTCATCCGGGATCTGAATGTCCGAGATGGCGATGGACATGCCGGCCTGACGGGCGTAGTGATAACCGATGGCCTTGATCTTGTCGAGGAGTTCTGCCGTCTTCGTATTGCCGACGAGGTGGAAGCAGGCGTCGACGAGTTTGCCGATCTGTTTCTTGCTCATCAGGATGCCCAGGCAGTTGACATCGACATATTCTTTATCTTTCTTGAATTCAGCGACGGCAGCTGCATCGATCTTACGTTTCGGTTTGGGACGCGTAGCCGTGAGGTCGACGCCGAATTTTTCTTTCAGCTGCGAGAAGCCATAATCGCGGATATGGCCTTCTTCATCTTTGATCTTGACGAAGTGGGACCAGTCGATAAGGCCGTTTTCATAGGCAAAGACCGTATCTTTCGGGTCTGTGAAGACCATGACTTTATCCGTGTGGAAGAGGCGCAGCGGTTCATAAATCTGATAGTTGTAGAGCAGTTTGCCTGCTGTCGTTTCGATGAGGCCGTGGCCCGGGATGCGGACTTTGATCAGCGCTTCGATGTCGATGACTTTGGCATCGTAAGCGAGCATGACTTCATCGTAGTTGGAGAAGATTTTGCCTTCGCCTTTGGCAGCCGGTTTGACCAGCGTCAGGTAGTAGGCACCGAGGACCATGTCCTGTGTCGGTACGGCTACCGGTTTGCCGTCTTTCGGAGCCAGGATGTTGTGCGACGAAAGCATGAGCGTCCGTGCTTCGGACTGGGCTTCTACGGACAGGGGCAGATGGCAGGCCATCTGGTCACCGTCGAAGTCAGCGTTGAAGGCGGTGCAGACCAGCGGATGCAGTTTGATGGCACGGCCTTCCCAGAGGATCGGTTCGAACGCCTGGATGCCGAGGCGGTGCAGTGTCGGGGCACGGTTCAGGAGGACAGGATGTTCCTTGATGACGTCTTCCAGGACGTCCCAAACTTCGCTGTTTACGCGTTCGACTTTCTTCTTCGCGTTCTTGATATTAGTGGCAATGCCTTTTTCGACGAGCTTCTTCATGACGAAAGGCTTGAAGAGTTCCAGGGCCATTTCTTTCGGCAGGCCGCACTGGTGCATCTTCATTTCCGGACCGACAACGATAACGGAACGGCCGGAATAGTCGACACGTTTACCGAGCAGGTTCTGACGGAAACGGCCCTGTTTCCCTTTCAGCATGTCCGAAAGGGATTTGAGGGGACGGTTGCCCGGGCCCGTAACAGGACGGCCGCGGCGGCCGTTGTCGATGAGGGCGTCGACAGCTTCCTGAAGCATGCGTTTTTCGTTGCGGACGATGATATCCGGTGCGCCGAGTTCCAAAAGGCGGCTGAGGCGGTTGTTGCGGTTGATGACCCGGCGGTAGAGATCGTTCAGGTCAGACGTGGCAAAACGGCCGCCGTCGAGCTGGACCATCGGGCGCAGTTCCGGCGGGATGACCGGGATGACATCCATAATCATCCATTCCGGCTTGTTGCCGGAATGACGGAAGGCTTCGACGACTTCCAGACGGCGGATGGCGCGGACACGGCGCTGGCCGGACGAATCGCGGAGTTCATCGCGGAGCTGTTTGTCCAGCTGATCAAGGTCAAGGCCCTGAAGCAGTTCCTTGACAGCAGCAGCACCCATGCCGACGCGGAATTTATCGCCGTACATATCGAGGTACTGACGGTATTCCGTTTCTGTCAGCAGCTGCTGTTTCGTAAGGGGCGTATCGCCCGGATCGAGGACGATGTACGAGGCAAAGTAGAGGACTTTTTCCAGCGAACGGGGCGAAATGTCGAGAATCAGGCCCATCCGGCTGGGGATACCTTTAAAATACCAAATATGAGAAACAGGTGTAGCCAGTTTAATATGGCCCATCCGTTCACGACGGACTTTGGCGCGCGTGACTTCGACGCCGCAGCGGTCGCAGACGACACCTTTATACCGGATACGTTTGTATTTGCCGCAGTGGCATTCCCAGTCCTTCGTCGGCCCAAAAATGCGTTCGCAGAACAACCCGTCCCGTTCCGGTTTCAACGTACGGTAGTTGATCGTTTCAGGTTTCTTGACTTCCCCGTGAGACCATTCGAGGATCTTTTCCGGCGAAGCAAGGCCGATCCGCATGGAATCGAATTCATTCACATCAAGCACTAATACCGCTCCCTTCTATCGACTCGTTATTCATCATCTTCATTAGTATCATCATCGTCAGCCTGTTCTGCTTCGGCGACGGCATCGAGGCTCATGGCACTCATGATGTCATCTTCATTGCCGTTAGAAACAGGTTCCTGAGCTTCGCCTTCTTCTCCTTCAGCAGGAGCAGCGCCGTCAGCCGGTGCGGCCGGTGCTTCCGGACCGTTTTCGCCTTCCATGACGCGGCGGAGTTCATCTGTCTGTTCCGGTTCCGTTTCATCATCATCGTCGAGTTCCTTGATGACGACTTCTTCACCGTCTTCGTTCAGGATCTGGACGTCGAGGCCGATGGCCTGGAGTTCCTTGAGGAGAACCTTGAACGATTCCGGTACGCCCGGTTCAGGGATATTTTCACCTTTGACGATCTTTTCGTAAGCCTTGACACGGCCGACGACATCGTCAGACTTGATTGTCAGCATTTCCTGGAGTGTATAGGCTGCGCCATACGCTTCCAGAGCCCAAACTTCCATTTCGCCGAAACGCTGGCCGCCGAACTGGGCTTTACCGCCGAGCGGCTGCTGCGTGACGAGGGAGTACGGGCCGGTCGAACGAGCATGGATCTTGTCGTCGACGAGGTGATGCAGTTTGAGGAAGTACGTGTAGCCGACAGTGACGCGGCGGTCCATCGGTTCCCCTGTACGGCCGTCATAGAGGACGGATTTACCGTCTTCCGGAAGGCCGGCGATCTTCAGGGCTTCGAAGACGTCTTCTGCCTGAGCGCCGTCGAAGACCGGAGTTGCGATATGGATACCGGCGACATCCGGTTTCGGCATGCCGTATTTATCGAAATCGTAACCGGCAGCACGCAGTTTTTCTTCCAGGCCCGGATCCATTTCCTTGATCTGTTTGCCCAGTTCATGGACAGCCCAGCCAAGGTGTGTTTCGAGGATCTGACCGATATTCATACGGGACGGTACGCCCAAAGGATTGAGGACGATCTGGACCGGTGTGCCGTCGGGCAGGAACGGCATATCTTCCTGACGCATGACACGGGAAACGACACCTTTGTTGCCGTGACGGCCGGACATCTTGTCGCCTTCATGGATCTTACGCTTCTGGGCGATGTAGACGCGGACCAGGCGGTTGACGCCGGGCGGCAGTTCATCGTTGTTTTCACGCGAGAAGATGCGGACGTTGACGACTTTCCCCGATTCGCCGTGCGGTACGCGCAGGGACGTGTCGCGGACTTCGCGTTCCTTGTCGCCGAAGATGGCACGCAGGAGACGTTCTTCCGGCGTCAGTTCCGTTTCGCCTTTCGGCGTGACTTTGCCGACCAGGACGTCGCCCGGGAAGACGTCGGCACCGACCATGATGATGCCGTTTTCGTCGAGGTTCTTCGTGCTTTCTTCGCTGACGTTCGGGATTTCGCGGGTAATTTCTTCAGAGCCGAGTTTCGTGTCGCGGGCATCGCATTCATATTCTTCGATATGGATGGATGTATAGAGATCGTTCTTCGGCAGTTCTTCACTGAGGAGGACGGCGTCTTCGTAGTTGTAGCCTTCCCACGGCATGTAAGCGACGAGGATATTGTAGCCGAGCGCTAATTCGCCGCCGTCCGTTGCCATGCCGTCAGCCAGGACCTGGCCTTCAGTGACTTTTTCGTTCTTATAGACCAAGGGACGCTGGTTGATGCAGGTGCTCTGGTTGGAACGGACGAATTTGATTAATTTATACGTATCGACAGAACCGGAATCCGTGCGGACCTGGATCGTGTCGCCTGTAACGCGGGAAACGACGCCGCTGTGCTTAGCGAGGACACAGACGCCGGAGTCGCAGGCCGTCTTGTATTCCATGCCCGTGCCGACGAGCGGAGCCTGTGTGCGCAGGAGCGGTACAGCCTGGCGCTGCATGTTCGCACCCATGAGGGCACGGTTGGCATCATCGTTTTCCAGGAAGGGGATCATGGAAGTACCGACGGAGACAACTTCCTTAGGCGATACGTCCATGAAGTCGACGCGGTCTGCCGGGAATTCACGCGTATCTTCGCCGTGACGGCAGGCAACGCGGTCGTGGACGAAGTGGCCGTCTTCAGTCAGCGGTTCGTTGGCCTGGGCGATGACGTACTGTTCTTCTTCGTCAGCCGTGATATAGTGAACGTCTTCCGTAACGACGCCCGTTTCTTTATCGACGCGGCGGTACGGTGCTTCGATGAAGCCGAATTCGTTGACTTTGCCGAAGCAGGCCAGCGAGGAAATCAGACCGATGTTCGGGCCTTCAGGCGTTTCTACCGGGCACATGCGGCCGTAATGGGAATGATGGACGTCGCGGACTTCGAAACCTGCGCGTTCACGGGACAAACCGCCCGGGCCGAGGGCACTGAGACGGCGTTTATGTGTGATTTCGGCCAGCGGGTTGGTCTGGTCCATGAACTGGGACAGCTGGCTGGAACCGAAGAATTCTTTGATGGCAGCGACGACAGGACGGATATTGATCAGGACCTGCGGCGTAATGCTTTCGGCATCCTGGATGGTCATACGTTCGCGGACGACGCGTTCCATACGGGTCAGGCCGATGCGGAACTGGTTCTGCAGGAGTTCGCCGACGCAGCGCAGGCGGCGGTTGCCCAAATGGTCGATGTCGTCGACGTTGCCGAAGCCGTCCATGAGGTTGAGGAGATAGCTGATGTGAGCGATGATGTCTTCGCGCGTAATCGTGCGGTGATCATAAGGAAGATCGCTGTTGTTGCAGATGATCTTATAGACAGAGCCATCGGGCTTTTCAACAAAGGCTTCGACGAGGCCGCCGGCGTCACCAGCCGGTGCATCCGGAGCGATTTCACGGTGGAAGACGCCGCTTTCGCGAATCTTTTCGACTTCTGCTGCGCCGATTTCCGTATGGGCATCGACGATGACTTCACCCGTTTCGGGGTTGACGATCGGTTCGTGCAGGGTCAGGCCGAAGAGGCGGCGTTCCCAGCCGAGCTTCTTGCCGGCTTTGTAGCGGCCGACGCGGGCCATGTCATAACGGCGCGGGTCGAAGAAGAGGCCTTCAAAGAGATTGCGGGCGCTTTCAACGGTCGGCGGTTCACCGGGGCGAAGCTTCTTATAGATTTCAACGAGGGCTTCATCCTGGTTTTCTGTCGTATCCTTTTCGAACGTCGCCTTCAGGCGTTTATCATCGAAGAAGAGTTCGAGGATATCGGCATTCGAAGACCAGCCCAGGGCGCGGATGAGTACCGTTACAGGGATCTTGCGGTTGCGGTCGATGCGGGCATAGACGATGTCATTGGCATCGGTTTCCAATTCGATCCAGGCACCGCGGTTCGGGATGACCGTCGAATTGTACAAGCGAATCCCCATCGGGTCGATTTCGCGGCCATAGTAGACGCCCGGAGAACGGACGAGCTGGCTGACGATAACGCGTTCTGCCCCATTGATAATGAAGGTACCTGTATCCGTAATCAGTGGGAAGTCACCCATGAATACTTCCTGGTCCTTGATTTCGCCTGTTTCGTGGTTGACAAGACGGATCTGGACGCGGAGCGGTGCGGCATAGGTCGTATCGCGTTCCTTGCATTCACGAATGTCGTACTTCGGTTCCCCTAATTTAAAATCCTCGAAGGATAAAGACAGGTTACCCGATGCATCTTCGATGGGAGAAATGTCTTTGAAGATATCTTTCAGCCCCTTTTCCAGGAACCATTCGTAGGATTTATTCTGTAAATCCAACAAATGAGGCATTTTCAAGACCTCGTTAATCTTAGCATACGTGTATCGAGTCCTTTTCCCTACTTGTACAGGTTTGAACATGCTGATTCTTCACCCCTTATAAAAAGTAAACCATTATGATAGCGTTGTACAGCGCCGTGTAAAGCGACAAAAAAGCAAGGCTCTCAGACGATTTGAACCTTGCTTAATTTTTTGCTCACCGGAAGCGCTTCCTCCATGTATCTCATAATATCAATTGAACATTTTGCAATGAGTTATTATAGCATAGAGAAAGAGCTCTGTCAATATTTTATTTTAACAAATTTCTAAAACTTACTGATGGACGCGGGCCAGGGTGTACTTCTTCTTGCCCTTGCGGACGATGACGAATTTGCCGTTCGAATTCTTGTGAGGCTTGACGATTTCATCGAGGGACGTGACTTTGACGCCGTTGATGGTGACTGCACCGTGCGTGATGTCTTCGCGGGCCTGGCGCTTCGATTTGTAAATCGTCGAGTCGACAAGCCAGTTGACGACGTCTTTTTCTTCGTTAGAAACGTCGACAGTCGGCATCTTGCCGAAGGCCTGTTCCAGTTCGTGTTCCGAAAGGTCGGCGATGCTGCCGTGGTAGAGGGCTTCCGTAATGTTCTGGGCTTCCTTCAATGCTTCCGGGCTGTGGACGAACTTCGTGACTTCTTCTGCCAGACGGCGCTGAGCCAGGCGTTTTTCCGGTTCTTTTTCGACGGCTTCCGCCAAGGCGTCGATTTCTTCCTTGCTGAGGAAGGTGAAGTATTTCAAGTATTTGACGACGTCCGCATCGTCCTGATTGAGCCAGAACTGATAGAATTCGAAGGGCGATGTCTTTTCCGGGTCGAGCCAGACAGCGCCACCGGCGGTCTTACCGAACTTCGTGCCATCCGATTTCAGCATGAGGGGAATGGTCAGGCCATAGGCTTTCGCTTCGCTGCCGTGGATTTTGCGGATCGTGTCGATACCGGCCGTGATGTTGCCCCACTGGTCGGCGCCGCCGATCTGCAGCTGGACATCGTTATGGGCGAAGAGGTGTTCAAAGTCGATGGACTGGAGGATCTGATAGGAGAATTCCGTAAAGGAAATGCCCGCTTCCAGACGGCTGGCAACGACTTCTTTGCTGAGCATGATGTTGACGCTGAAGAGTTTGCCGTAATCGCGGAGGAAGTCGAGGAGGCTGAGCTTGCTGAGCCAGTCATAGTTGTTGACGAAGGTGATGTTGTCCGAATCGCCGAAAAGGTGCATGAACTGGGCCTTCAGTTTTTCCGCATTGGCCTTGATCTTGTCTAGGGTCTGCAGCTGGCGTTCCGTCTTGCGGCCGCTCGGGTCACCGATGGCACCGGTACCGCCGCCGATGACGACGTACGGATGATGACCGGCGTTGGCAAAGCGCTTGAGCATCATGAAGGGGATCAAATGGCCGATGTGCATGCTGTCGCCTGTCGGGTCGACGCCGCAGTAAAGGGAAATGCTCTTTTCTTCGGTCAGCTTGCGCAGCCCTTCTTCATCTGTCATCTGATTGACGGCACCGCGCCAAGACAATTCATCAATGATATTCATCGAATTCGCTCCTTTGTATAAAAAATGATAAGTTATACCCCATTATAACGATATGAGCGGGTTACGTCAATGTGCGTAATCCTCCATTGGCGTTTGCAGGCCGCAGGCCGTTGGCTCCCTTTATGGGGAGCGCTGTTCGCTGGTCGCAAAACCATGCCACATCAGCCCGCTTGGGGTATGGCTGACTGGTCGCGGCGTCACCGCCGCATCTGAGTCCGAGGGCTACTGGCTAATCCGGTTCACAATGAAGCCGCCGAGGATGGCCGCTGTGAGGGACGCGGCGATGATAGCGGTCTTAGCCGTCATCAGGACCGGGTTGCCGGAAAAGGCCAGGCCAGCGATGAACAGGGACATCGTGAAGCCGATGCCGGCCAAGAGGCCGACGGCCCAGAAGTGTTTCATTGTCAGGCCCGCTGGCAGAGAGGCCCCTTTCAAGGCGGTCAGCAGCCAGACGGCCAGGCCGATGCCGATAGGCTTGCCCAAGACGAGGCCGCCCAGGATGCCTAGTCCCGGTGCCGACACTAGATTAGCCAGGCCACTCAGGTCGAGGCGGATGCCGGCATTGGCCAAGGCGAAGACGGGCATGATAACGAAAGCTGATACCGGCGTCAAAGCGTGTTCCGCCCGCAGCAGCAGCCCCGGTCTCCCATCTTTTCCGGGGATGGCTGGCATGGCGAAGCCCGTAAGGACGCCGGCCATAGTCGGATGGATGCCGCCGTAGAAAAAGGCTAGCCAGATGAGCACTCCGCCGACAGCGTAAAGCCAGGCCGATTGCCAATTCTTGCGACACGCAGCCAACATCAGCAGCCAGACGACGAGGCCTCCGGCCAGGGCCGGAAGATTGAGGGCCCCGGCATAAAAGACGGCGATGACGACGATACCGCCGAGATCATCGACGATAGCCAAGGCCGTCAAAAAGACGACGAGGCTGCGCGGTGCCTTAGGAGCCGCCAGGGACAGGACACCTAGGGAAAAGGCGATATCCGTCGCCATAGGGATGCCCCAGCCGCCGGCCGTCGGCTGGCCGGCATTACACAGGCCATAAATCGCAGCCGGTACGAGCATTCCGCCCAAGGCAGCAGCCATGGGCAGCATCGCCGCTGACGGGGACTTCAATTCTCCATAGAGGAATTCCCGCTTCACTTCGGCGCCGACGACGAAGAAAAACAAGGCCATGACGGCGTCGTTGATCCAGTGCAGCAAGGACATATGCGTCCCTGCCGGCAGCGGAGACTGGAGCCAGTGTTCATAAACGGGACCGAAGGGAGAATTAGAGATGGCCATGGCCAGTACGGCACAGGCAATGAGTAACAGTCCGCTTAACGATTCTCGTTTCATAGTTCCTCCTTAATTAGGCGGGCCGCCTTTCAGGTCGGCCCCTACTACGGGTTCGGACGGCGTTCGAGAATGACGCCCTGGCGATAAGCTTCCAGAAGGGCCTTCAAGTCATGGATCATCTGAAGAAGTTTCTTACCATTATCCGTGTCACCGATCATGACGCGTTTCGGTTCCAGTTCGACCTGTGTCGACTCGGAGTCGATGTCGACGTTATTCATCAGCGCCTGGTAGACATCTTCAAAGGGATAATGGGCTTTGATTCGGATGCCGTGAGAATTGAAGATGAGCGTGTAGCCAGCAATACCTGTCGACCGCTGGTAGGCTTTGCAGAAGCCGCCGTCGATGCAGATTTCCTTGCCTTCCGCACGAATCGGGCTTTCGCCTTTCTTGACTTTGACCGGCGTGTGCCCGTTGATGATGTGGCCCTGAGGCGAATCGATGCCGAACTCGTGCAGGATCTTGATGCATTCTTCTTTGTCCCGGTTCAGGCGGTAATAGGCGTTCTGCGGTTCCTTCCACGTATCTTCGTCGATGATGTAACTCCGTTCAAAGGTCTTGACGACACGGCCGGAAACAGGCGAATCGGCGCCGCACCAGAGGTACCACATGTAGTCGAGACTGTCCGTGTCGCGCTGATCATAGGCGCGGCGGATGAGGCGTTCGGCTTTGTCCATAAAGGCTTTTCCTTTATAGGGCTTGCCTTCGAGGTAGATTTCCTTAAAGCTGCCGTCTTCGTTAAGGGGCAGGCCGCCGTGGAAGAGAAGGTTGTTGTTCATGCAGCGGTAAAGGGACCCGTGGCTGTAGAGGAAGCGGATGTGGCGCTGCAGGCGTTCGCTTTCCGTGAATTCCGCCTGGATGTCGTTCATCAGCTGATGTTCTTCCGGTGAGAGCGTATACGGGTCTTTAGGATCAACGGTCGGGAAATCCTTGGTCTTCAGGTCGTACGTCTTGCCGTCCAAGGTAATCGTCCCCTTTTCCCAGTCGATTTTATGGAACAAGAGGCGGTCGTCCATATTGTAGTCTGGATGGCGGTAGATAGTCTGGCCTTCCAGTTTGGAAACGATGACGTTGATGGCCTTGACCATCGGTTCGATGCCGTCGTCTTCTTTATACGTTTCCAGGGCAAAGAGGGCGAAGGGACGCAGGCTGATGCCGTAGCCGCTTTCAAGGATTTCCATATTATGGTATCGGATATTGTTGCGCAGGACGTTGGCGATGCAGGCTGCGTTGCCCGCAGCGGCACCCATCCAGAGGACATCGTGGTTGCCCCACTGGATATCCAGGGAATGGTGCTTCATGAGCGTATCCATGATCTTGTCCGCATGGGCACCGCGGTCGTAAATGTCGCCGATGATGTGCAGATGATCGACGGCCAGGCGCTTGATGAGGGCTGCCAGGGCGTAGATGAACTGACGCGTGCTGCCCGTTTCCAGAATCGTATCGAGGATCTTCATGTGGTAGACGAACTGATTCTGATCTTCGTCAGGCTGGGCATGCAAGAGTTCATCGATGACGAAGCGGAAGGCTTCAGGCATGGCTTTACGCACTTTCGAACGCGTGTATTTCGAAGACAGGAGCTTGGCCAGCTGCAGCATCCGTTCCAGCGTCGTCCGGGCCCAGTCGTCTGTGACCTTGCCCTGGCGGTAAAGCATGTCCAGTTTTTCTTTCGGATAATAAATCAAGGTCAGGAGATCGTCCTGTTCGGGCTTGCTCATCTTGTCGGAAAAAATCATTTCCACTTTTTCGCGGATGACGCCGGAGCAGTTGTTGAGGATATGATAGAATGCTTCGTATTCGCCGTGCAGGTCACTCATGAAGTGTTCCGTCCCCTTCGGCAGGTTGACGATAGCCTGTAGATTGATGATTTCCGTAAACGTCGCGGCCTGCGTCGGATATTCCTTGGCCAGGAGCTCCAAATAGCGCAGGTATTCCGGGGAATAGGTATCGTACGTTTCCATTATTGCGTACCTCTCTTTCTCATATAATTTTATATAGTGTATATTTTATAGTTCATTTATATCTTATTGTATATCATCATTGGCGCAGTGGCCAGCCTTTTTTCACAGTCTCTTTTCAAAATGCGTATAGTTCTATTTATACCATGATTATGACTCATTTTACATTTACTTTTAACGTATCTTTCCATTTAACCTGCTCAAACGTTTTGTCTCTTCCTTAAAAATCCTTGAAATTTGATGTGCTTTTCCGTATCGTGAAAATGGCGTATGTATGGGCGCAAATCTTTTCCGCATTATGGTATTTGCAAGCTTTAAAAAACATGCTATTATGTAATTGTAGAAATCAGTTTTAGGTATAATTAATTTCAAATGAGGTGATTATATATGAATAAGTATTTGGAATCTGTCATTGAAAATGTACGCACGAAACACGCAAACGAACCGGAATTCGTCCAGACCGTCGAAGAAGTCTTGAGCTCCCTGGACCCCGTCGTTGAACGCCACCCGGAATATGAAAAGTTCGACCTCCTCAACCGTCTCGTCGAACCGGAACGACAATTCACATTCCGCGTCGTCTGGCAGGACGATAAAGGTGAATACCACACCAACACGGGCTACCGCTTCCAGTTCAACGGCGCTATCGGGCCGTACAAAGGCGGCCTTCGTTTCCAGAAGAACGTATACTCAGGCATCATCAAATTCCTGGGCTTTGAACAGATTTTCAAGAACGCACTGACCGGCCTGCCTATCGGCGGCGCTAAAGGCGGGGCTGACTTCGACCCGACGGGCAAGTCCGATGCTGAAATCATGCGCTTCTGCCAGAGCTACATGCAGGCCCTCTATCGCTACATCGGTCCCGATATCGACGTACCGGCTGGGGACATGGGCGTTGGCGGCCGTGAAATCGGCTACCTCTTCGGTGAATACCGCCGCTTGAAAGGCTGCTTCGAAAACGGCGTCCTCACGGGCAAGGGCTTCAGCTTCGGCGGTTCCCGCATCCGTCCGGAAGCCACAGGCTACGGTGCCGTTTACTTCCTGGAAAACGTCCTTAAAGACGACGGCCAGGACATCAAGGGCAAGACCATCGCCGCCGCAGGCTTCGGCAACGTTACCTGGGGCATCTGCAAGAAGGCCACGGAATTAGGCGCCAAAGTCGTCACCCTTTCCGGTCCGGACGGCTATATCTACGATCCTGACGGCGTCGCTACGCAGGAAAAGATCGACTACATCGTCGAAATGCGCAACAGCGGCCGCAACCGCGTCCAGGACTATGCTGAAAAATTCGGCGTCGAATTCTTCCCGGGTGAAAAACCATGGGGCCGCAAAGTCGACATCATCATGCCGTCGGCTATGCAGAATGACGTCCATATGGAACAGGCCAAACAGATCGCGGCCAATAAGATCCGCTACTACATCGAAGTCGCCAATATGCCGACGACCAACGATGCCTTGAAATTCTTACTCGACCAGAAAGACATCATCGTTGCTCCGTCGAAAGCCGTCAACGCCGGCGGTGTCGCTACATCGGCCCTGGAAATGAGCCAGAACAGCGAACGCTTGGTATGGACTGCCAAAGAAGTTGATGACCGTCTCCATGAAATCATGAACACGATTTACCAGAACTGCAAAGATGCCGCTGCCCGCAACGGCCTGGGATACAACCTCGTAGCCGGTGCTAACATCGCAGGCTTCGAACGCGTCGCCGACGCCATGCTCGCACAAGGCGTATTCTAAATTATACCTGAAACTTATATAAACGTGAAAAAGGACTGTCGCTCCGGCGACAGTCCTTTTTGTGGTTCGTTTGGCGTGGTTCGTTTGCCG